>JAQUCZ010000163.1 GCA_028685945.1 Sulfurimonadaceae bacterium
CCGACTTGGCATGGAACATCAACGACCTTTTCGACCAACTCGAGTCGTTCACCCGAGAGATCAACACCTCGATCGAATACGCAAGTAAAAACAAATACTTCCGACGCATCAACAAAACGGGGCTTAACAGCTCTTTCGTAGCAACGGGGCAGCTTATCAACAAAAGTATCAATGCAATGCAAACGGAGTACAACGACCAGCAAAAAGATATTTTTATGGGGGAACTCTCCAAAACGGGAAGTTCGCTGTTTGAGAGTTTCTTGGTGATCCAAAAACAGATCAGCGAAGTCAACGAAACCCTCGAAAAACTCGCCCGCGAATCGAAAGAAACCGCGACTCTCTCTCATGAGAACACCCACGTGATGAACGGCATGAACGACAATTTCGAGCGTCTCTCACGCATTATCTCCCAAAACGAAGAGATCGTCAATGCCCTCAACTCGCGCACAACCGAGATCAGTTCCGTGGTTGACCTTATCAAAGATATTGCCGACCAAACCAACCTCCTCGCACTCAATGCTGCCATCGAAGCAGCACGTGCCGGAGAACACGGGCGCGGCTTTGCGGTTGTCGCCGACGAGGTAAGAAAACTTGCCGAGCGCACCTCCAAAGCAACCACCGAGATCGCCATCTCTATCTCAACCCACCAACAAGAGGCAAACGAGATGCTCCAAAGCTCGCAAGAACTTGACAAAATCGCAACCGAATCGACCCAAAGCGTCTTTACCCTCAAAGAATCGCTTGATACCTTCAATACCAACTCTGAATCGGTCTACCGCTCAAGCAACTATATGAAGCACCAAAACTTCATAGTACTGGCAAAAATCGACCATATCCTCTTTAAAGCCGACACCCTCGAACATATCCAAAAAGAGGAAGCAAAAGGGATACACGATCACACCACATGCCAATTCAGCCAGTGGTACGTCTCCAAAGAGATCGGCGATTTTACTCACACAAGATCGTATAAGCTGATAGAGAAACCGCATCTAAGCGTACACGAAAACGTCAATAAAATTTTTACATTGATGCAAAGCGGCAAAACGCTTCTTGAACACAAAGAAGCGATCAAGCACCATTACGTAGCGATGGAAAATGCATCGAGTGAGCTATTAAAAACCCTCGATGCGATGCTTGAAGAGGTGAATCACGCTTCGTAAGAGGTGTTACGCACTTTATGAGCGAAGCCCATAAAGCGGCAGGGACAGATGTCCCTACAACCCCCTGAAGCTACCCGTATCTTTCCGATACGGGAGAAAAATTGACACCACACATCCTTTTTGAAGAAAATGCGTCAAAAAGTACGGCATGTCAAGAAAAATCTATTTCATATAGATACTAAAACGCGCATCTTTACATTGCGTCGTATTGTAATTTTGCTCCGACGTGTTACAGTAATCTTTTTGCGAGTGGTTAAAGCTTGCAAAAAACGGCGCCTGCGTATTGGTTATACACACTTTTCCCCAGTCTCCGCCGCTAAAATCATCCCCGCATTTGCTTGAAAAATTTTCCGAACCGTAGATCAAATGTCTGTTACGGTAACTTCTGTTTGAGTAGCCGTCAAACGCTTCAACCTTGGTTTTGCCGCGGCTATACGACATAGGGTGCTGTATCTTCCAGTCTTGCGGCGTTTTAAAGTGAAACGGGTTGAGAATGCGACCGTTGTTCTCATACGCGATCATCGTCTCAACCGACTGTTCAACGAAACTATACGGCAGGTCGTAATCAAACTGCGTTTGGTGGTAGTTGTCGTGTTCTGCCTGCCATACGCGCGTCCAGCCGCCGCCTGCTACGATCATCTCGCAATAAACGTTGATTTTGCGATCCCCCACGTAGATATCAAAATAGCCGCTACGCGAATTCGGGAACGTTTCTTTGATCTCTTGGCATGAGTTGTACATGTTGCCGCTTTGTTCCACCGCTACATTGTCGGCACTCGTTTGCGGTTCGCGAACATAGATAGGTTTTTCCACGATCTTCTCTTGGATAATCACCTTTTCTACGGGCTTTTCAACAACCTTCTCGTGAATAATAATAACCGGTTTTTCAACCACCTTTTCTTGAATAATCACCTTAGGCTCGGGAGCCTCTTTGGGGCAATCGTCAAAATCGCAATCCAAATCTTTAAACGCATCTTTTGCGGCATTGTTTGCACGGCTGTAATCGGATCCGCTTACAAGCACAAACGCCAAAAGCGAGAGCGACAATATTTTTACCATGGCATGTTCCTTTTTTTAAATATGTCTCATCTTATTCCAAAAAATATTAAAAAACGATTACACCCGTTTTTTCTTTATGCTTTGAAAAGGTATAATGGGCATTCTATTTCAAAGCAGCAGCGAGATAATGATTCAAGTACTCAAAGATAAAAATCTCCTTTTTTTGGAGGACAACGACGATTTTATTGCAAATGCCGTCGATCTTTTCCGTATTTTTTTTGCCGAAATCTACACCGCTAAAACGATCGCCCAAGCAAAGCACCTTTTAAAGCAAGAAAAGATCGATCTTATCCTCAGCGATATCCATCTACGCAACGAAAACGCTTTGGATTTTATAGAAGAGGTGAGAGGAGAAAACGCCTTGATCCCCATCGTCGTGCTCAGCGGCTACAAAGACGAAGCACTCCTTTTTCGCGCTATTCCGCTGGGGCTTAGCGCCTACCTCGTCAAACCACTCGATTACGCCTCGCTTAGCGATGCGTTTGAGAGCTGTGCCAAGCTTTTTGTCTCGGGAGCGCAAAATCTCGTGACGCTCAAAGAGGGATTTACCTACGATACCCAACGCAAAGTGGTGCAAAAAGAGGGGGTGGTGTATGAACTCAACAAAAAAGAGATCCTCTTTTTCGAGATGCTCGTGCAAAACAAAAACCGTATCCTCACCAAAGAGATGTTTGAGCGTTTCGTGTATGAGAACAACGAGATGAGCGACAGCGCGCTGATAAACTTCGTAATGCGTATCCGCAAACGCTTCGGCAAAGAGTTTTTACATACCGTCGCCGACATCGGCTACAAAATGGCTCTTTAGCATATGCAAAACGATAAAGAGCAGCAAAATCTCCTTCTGCAAAAAAACAAAAAAGAGGAGCTCGGGGAGCTTATCGCTTCGATCTCCCACCAATGGCGCGACGGGCTCAACAAGATCGCTTCGATCAACCTTGAGAAGATGATGAAGATGCGTCTAGGACACCCCCTCACCGACGAAGAGCTTCTAAAAAGCTTCCAAGAGATCGACGAGAGCATCGCTTTTATGTCCAAAACGATGCAGGATTTTTTGGATTTTTACAAACCCTCGGCAACCCTTGCACGTTTTGATGCCAAAGAATCGCTCCACGCCGCACGCAACATCATCGACACAAAACTCAAACAAAGCAACACCGTCTTAGACGTTATAGAGCTGCATGAAACATCAATCGAGGCGGTCAAAAACGAATGGGTACAAATCTGGCTCAATCTTTTTAACAACTCGATCAAAGAAGCACAAAAAAGGGGAATCGCCGAACCCCGCATAAGCGTAAAACTTACCAAAGAGAAGATACTCTACTACGACAACTGCGGCGCCATCGAACCCGAAATACTCCAAAAACTGCAACATCGTACCCATGAGGGGATCGGGGTGAAGATAATCTACGACATTCTCGAAAAAAGCGGCTGGAGCCTCCAAATAGGCAACTCAGAAATCGGCGCGGTTTTTACCCTGCTTAAACCTT
>JAQUCZ010000164.1 GCA_028685945.1 Sulfurimonadaceae bacterium
ACGAAGCTTGGAAAAATCTATACCCGCGGTGTTCGAGTATATGATTCATATAGATTCTGTAGGGCATGTTGATATTTTGCTCTTGATCCAGAAGCACCACTTCGCTCGCATAGGAGGAGGGAGACATCGAACCCGGATAGCGCTCAAGTTGGAAATCTTTAAGATGCAGGGCAAAAGGGAGTTTAATCTCTTTGGCACCGTAAAAAATCGAAACGTTCATATCGGCAAACGCAAGCGTATGGGGTTCTGACAAAACGCCGTTGCGCCCCATCACCAAAATCTCTTTTGTCTCATCCGCTACATTGACGCGAAAACGCAGCGCATCGTACCCAGAACGCATCGGCGAAGCGTTGGGATCGCTTATCAGCTCTATTTTAGCGCTCGGTTTAAAATCGCGCACCACAAAGCTCTCTCCCCCTGCACTAAAGAGGGTACGCCCAACAAACGGCTCTTTTTCGTTGGGTACCAATTCCCCCTGCTCGCCGCTGTCCATTTTAAGGTAGCGCATCGCCATCGGGTGGTTCATATAAAGCGCACCCTCCTCTACAAAAACGGAGATAACGGGCTTTTTAAAACTGAGTTTGGAATTAAAATCAAGAATAAACCCCTCCGCTTCGTAAAACGATCCCTCTTTCAGAGTCAAGGGGGTACCGTTGCCGCCGCTAGTTATCATCAATTCCGCAATAGCAAAGCCCCCCTCTTTCACCTCGACAAGCTCTTCGATCGCATCGGGGATATACTCGATCATCTCCACCTCGATCTTTTTCCCCTCTAACTCCAAAGAAGCGCCAAGAGCATTAGAACCTCTTTTGGAGAGGTAAACGATCTCGGAACTCTTGGCATGTGCCTCTCCTGCTTGCGCTTCAACGCTAAAAAAGGTATCGGCACTCTGCATCACGGAGCTCTCTTCCCCTTCGCGGATGTGCATCGTTCCTTCAAACCCGAAATAGCGCGTAATCGCCGCACCTACGACGATGACCAAAAATGCAACGTGAAAAATAAAAATGGGAGCTTTTTTGCGTGTGTACATTTTGTATTTAAAAATATTTACAAGAAGATTGATGCTAAGCAACAACAAAAGAAGCTCAAACCATTTTGCGTTGTACACCTCCGCTTTTGCGGTGATCGTGCCGTAATCGTTTTCGATAAACGTTGCATACCCTATCGAAAATGCGAAAATTGCCATCAAAACAGCCATAGTTTTCATGGAGCCTACATAGGAGAGAAATGTTTTCATTATGGACCTTTAGTTTGAAAAAAATGTATTTTAGTCAAATAAAGCTAATAAGAAACAAAATAAAAACGCAAGGGGAAAAAATTTTGAAAAGTGTAGCAAAATCTCTTGGCATGCGGGAATATTCCACATGCCAAGAGGGAAAGATTATAAAATTAATTTATTTACAAGTCACTTCGTCAAGGCGCGCAAAAAGCTCTTTGGAAGCTTTTTCGGCTTGTTTGAAGAGAGTGATTATTTCCGTACCGTTTTTCACCACATCTTTTTTCGCCAAAGAAACTGCTTTATTGACTGCGATATGTACCTGTTTATGCGGCTCTAAAACACCTTTATACGCGTTGCAACTGCCGAAGTTCTCTTTCCCTTCCCCTTCGTACCATTTTCCTAGCGCACAGGTGGTATGGTCTCCCACGATCTCCTCTGCTTTGTTGTTGATAACCGCAGCGTACGCACTGTTTTTAAAGATCATATGGTCGAGTTTTGCAGTATTTGCAAAGAGTTCGTGCCCGATAATCGTGTTATCGACTTTGATTTTCTCGACGTTTTCGACCAATTCGTAAAGCACGTGTTTAAACTCGTCGAGTTTTGCGCTTGAAGTAAGTGCATGCTCCTCGATCTTCTCGCTGTTTTCCGCCATATTCGTAGAGTTTTGTTTTAGCACGCTGATATTGGCTTCCACTTCGCTCGTTGCTTTTTGGGTACGTTCTGCAAGTTTTCTTACCTCGTCGGCAACAACCGCAAATCCGCGCCCGTGTTCCCCTGCCCGCGCCGCTTCGATCGCCGCGTTAAGCGCCAAAAGATTCGTTTGGTCGGAGATATCTTTAATAAGGGAGATAACGCTGTATATCTCTTCGACGTTGGAACTTAGATGATCGGAAGAGACTCTCGATTCGCTGATCATCTCGGTAATATTCGTCATCGTACTGATAATCTCGTCGGTCGAAGCGGTCACTTTGCCGATCACCTCTCCCGTAATCTGATTAAGATCGTTTACATCTCTGACGCTTGCTACGTTATGACGCATACTCTCTCGTAAATCGTTCGCATTTTCTACCGAACCTTGCAACATAGCATCCGAAAGCGCTACAGTCATCTCGTTTCTTGCCAAACTTGATTTCACGTCGTTTGCCGCTTTTTTCGCCGCCTCGGCTTGTTCTTGCGCTTCGTTGGCAAGCTGCTCTACTTTCTCCAAAAAGGCGTTAAAACTTGCACTCGCACGTCCGAGTTCGTCGTTTGAGAGTACAGGCAGACGTTTTGTCAAATCTGCATCCCCCTGTGCAAGCTCTTTGGCAACTTTATCGAGATTGATGATCGGATCCGCCACCGCTCTTTTGATGATGATTAAAAGAAATATAAGGATAAAGAGGTCGATACATGCCATGATGATCACCTGTGTGACCAAAGACTCTTTAGAGTGCTCCACAACCCCCTCAACCGCGCTTAGGGGTTTCCCCAAAAGCGTATACCCGACAAGGTTTTGTGAAAAATCGTAGATCGGTTCGGAGATTACGAGATACTCTTTGGTAAACTGGATCGTTTTGATATCTTTAAGATCAACCGAAGAGAGTTGCGTAAAAAAGCTTTTATTCACTACACTCTCGTTGACGCCCAAAACGAAATTCCCCACTTTCGGAGCATTTACAAGCCCTTGGGAGTTGGCAAGATATTTCGTATCTACGACCATGGCTATCTCGATCCCGTAAGAATCTTTTGCCGATTTCACCACCGAATTAAGCCCCTGCATAAACTCAACCGATCCTAAGTAGTCGCCCCCCTCGGTAATGGGTGCAATCCCGCGCAAAGAAAGCCCTGCTACGCCGAGTTCTATCGTTATAAGCGGTTTTTGGGTCTCTTTGACGCGCACGATAGAGTGACGAAACGATTTAAGATCGTCCCCGAATTTTTCGGGTTTCCATGCACGCAAAAAGCTTTTTACGTCCGCATCGTGCACGTGTATCTGAACGTTTTGAAACTCCGTGCTCTCTTTAAATTTTTTAGAAAGACTCGCCAACCCGCCGATTGCCAGCTCTCTATCGCCTGTTTTGAGCGATTGCACGACATAGTAGTTCTCCGCGATATTGATCGCGTTGGTAAGCCCCACGTTCATTTTGCCGCCCATCAAATCTTTATACACGGAGCGCAGCGACTGATCCTCCATCGTATATACGTCTGTTTCGAGCTCGTCGATCGAGACGAAATAACTCACCATAATAATCACGAACCCGACGATGATCGATGCGATCAGCGGCAGATGGATTTTATTGCTAATAGATAAATGCGACATCTATTCTCCCCTTGTTTGCTTGAAAATTGCTCTATTGTAACATAGTTTTTTTGAGAAAAGCGGCTAAAAAAAGAAGATTTTTTGCATTAACTATTTTTTATAAACGTATTTTTGTTCGAGTTGGTTCCATACGAAATGTTTTTTCACTTTTTCAAACGCTTTAAGCACGATGGTGTTGTTTGAATGGG
>JAQUCZ010000165.1 GCA_028685945.1 Sulfurimonadaceae bacterium
TCTATCTTTTCGCTCAGATGCTCTTTGTACTCTTGGTTTTGTATCTCATCCAAAAACCGCTTATGCTGGGTAATGTCTCCCGCATTAAAGAGCAAAAGCACCTCGCTGTCCTCTCCGTCGCGCCCTGCACGCCCTATCTCTTGGTAGTAGTTTTCAAGCGATTTGGGCAGGCTCGTATGCACCACGAAACGTACGTCGCTTTTGTCGATCCCCATCCCGAAGGCAATGGTGGCGACCATGATATCGACTTTGTCGTTGACGAAGATACGGAAGTTCTGCTCCCGTATGTGCTGCGGCAACCCCGCGTGGTAGGGGAGTGATTTGTAGCCGTTTAGGTTGAGGTAGCTGCTAAGCTCCTCCGCTTTTTTACGCGAACTGACATAGATAATGCCGCTCTCTTTGGCATGTCTTTGCAAAAAAGTTTTGAGTTGGTCGTTGCCGTTGCCGATGCGCCTCTGCAGAGAGATAAAAAGGTTCTTGCGGAAGATTTTCCCTTTTAAAAGAAGCGGGTTACTAAGGCGCAGTTCGCGTAAAATATCATCGGTCACATGATAGGTCGATGTGGCGGTAAAGGCGCAAATGGGGGTATGGGGGAAGTTGGCTTTGAGGTTGCCCAAAGCGCGGTAATCGTCCCGAAATTCATGCCCCCATTGGGAGATACAGTGCGCCTCATCGATCACGAAAAAATTGATACGCAAAGAGCGTAAAAAATTAAGCGTGTAGGGGTTGTTGAGGCGTTCGGGCGAGAGGTAGAGAAATTTGAGCTGCCCGCTGCATGCCATGCGGATCACAGCGTCGCTCTCCTCTTTGGTTTGCGCAGAACTAAGCATCGCCGCACGCAGATTTTGCGCTTGGAGTGCCGCGACCTGATCCTGCATCAGTGCAATAAGGGGGGAGATGACGATGCTGATCCCATCCATAAGCAGGGTAGGGAGCTGGTACACAAGCGATTTTCCGCCCCCCGTGGGGAGGATCATCAGCAGATCGCGCCCTTCGAGTATCGCATCGACCCCCTCCTCTTGGAGCGGACGAAATGCGTTGTGACCGAAGTTGTCTTTGAGTGCTTTGTATTTCATCGGGGTGCTTTCGTTTCGTTTTTCATAAGCCATACAAACACCTCGACCACCGCTTGGTAAAGCTCTGCGGGGATCTCCTTGTCTATGTCAATATCCACAAGAGAATTTACAAGCGCTTCGTTGGCAAAAAGGGGCACATCGAACTCGCGGGCTTTTTCTATGATCTTTAAAGCCGTCTCCCCTTTGCCGCGTGCAACCACTTTGGGTGCGGCGGCGGTGTCTTTATCGTAGGAGAGGGCGGCGGCTTTTTGAGGCATGCGGTTAGTAGCGCGCGCTTATGGCATCGACCTCGTCCCAAGAGAGCGCTTTGGCTTTGGTTTGGTGGGTGAGGATGTGGGCTATGTAGCGCGCAAACATATCGGTCTCTACGTTGACGCGCGAGCCTTTTTTATAGCTTCTAAAGAGGGTCTCTTTCATGGTGTGGGGGATGATGGTGAGGCGAAACGAATCTTCAAAAACCTCGTTTACCGTGAGACTCACGCCGTCGATGGTAACGGAGCCTTTTGGAACGATGTAGGGGATAAATTTTTTCTCGATCGCGATAAAAACGTCATAAGAGTTACCGTTGTTTTTTATCTCTTTGATGGTGCCGATCGCATCGACGTGCCCTTGAACTACGTGCCCCTCAAAACGATCCCCCATCATCATAGCGGGTTCTATGTGTACCTCGTTTGTATAGTTTTCCATCGCCAGATGTGCCTGTGATTCGGGAGAGAGTTCGACGCTAAAACCGTCGTGTTCCACTTTGATAACGGTAAGACACGCGCCGTTAATGGCTATGGAATCTCCGAGTTTTGCTTTGTGTTTTGCGCGGATGCTAAGGGTGCTGCCGACAAAGCTTTTAACGGTGGCTATCTCGCGTATGAGTCCTGTGAACATCTTATCTCTCTTCCCATTTGATGATATCTAGTAAAATTATTCTTTTGTTGTCCGCATCGATAAGATAAGGGATGCAATACCCTTTATAGATAAAATCACGGATTGTTTCGTTTTCAAAATAGATCGATTTTCTGTATTTTAACGGCATATAAGGGAGGCTTTCCAATTCTTTTTGAAGCGTGTTTTTAAACCGCGTCGCTTTTGTTTTGCTGTCTTTTGCAATGAATTTGAGTATCTTTGAGAGATTTGCTCGAAAAGCGGAACTGGCAACAACTCTGTTAAGCATTTTTAATAACTGCGTCCATCTCGTCCCAAAATTCTTGATTTAATTCGTGGGCTTGGAAGTCCTGTTTTTTCGTCTCGTTGTAGATTTTATGTAACGATTCTTTTTGCTCAAGATACGATGTTTTACTCTCTTGCTGCGTAATAACAACTTCATTTTTAAAACCTTGCAAAAATTGTAAAATCTTCTCGGCAACGCTCGCGTCGTTTACGTCGATGGCTATATGCATGTCACACCTCTAATTTTCAGTATTTTACCATAGCTAAAAAACAATCTTTCCCTCTTCTTGGAGCGATTTAATGATCGATTTTGCTTTCTCGTGCCCTTTGTAGGCGGCTTTGCGGCAGTAATCGAGTGCGGCGTCGTGGTTTTGTTCACACCCCAAACCTTGGTCGTACATCAGCCCGAGGTTGTAAAGCCCCTCGGCTAGTCCCGCTTCCGCGGCGCGGCTAAAACAAACAAATGCACGGGCAAAGTTTTGCTCTACCCCGTGCCCCTCTTTGTAGAGTGCGCCGAGATTGTTGAAACATTCGGGACTGCCGCGTTTGGCTCCCTCTTCGTACCAAAAAGCGGCTTCGCTGAAGTTTTGCAAGCACCCGAGTCCGCGTTCTAGCATCAGTGCCGCCTCGTACATCGCCTGCGGTACTTCGCGGATAGCCGCTTGTATAAAATACTCGTGCGCCTTAAATTGGTCGTGGCTCACCCCAAAACCGTTGGCATGTGCCACCCCCAGATTAAAAAGCGCATAGGGGTGGTTTTGCTCGGCGGCTTTGGCGTAGAGTTCGTACGCTTTGTGCGGGTCTTGCTCACATGCCAAGCCGTTTTGGTACATAAACCCCAGCGAGGTTTGCGCCGTAGCATCCCCCGCATCGGCAAACTGCGTATAAAGTGCCAAAGCACCGGCGTAATCGCCGCGGTTGTAGGCATCGTGGGCTTGTTGTATCATTGAACCTCGTTTTCGGTGCGGATATTTTGTCTAAAGGTGGTTTGGTTGTTTTTGCGCGCCGCTTTGGCAAGTCTGATCTTTTCGACCAGCGCCTCTTTAGTGCTTAAGTGCTCCTCGCGGATGAGGTGCTCATCACTCCCGTCCACCTCGGGGTCGTACACCAAAATTTCGGGTTCGTAGTCTTTGAGCATCTCTTCGATCGAGAGGCGTTTTTCCAAAGAGAGCTTGATAAAATTCGTCTCTTTTTTTTGGGTGTTTTTAGGAGGAATATACTCTGCACGTTTCGGCTTCATCCCCCCGTCCGTGTCGGCGTCGTACTCCAAAATTTCGGGAGTATAGTCTTTAAAAAGTTCTTTGGCATGCAACTTTTTATCGGTATTCATCTTAAAAACCTCAATTAGTGTAAGTTTACGGTAGGCAAATGATACTGAAAAATGATAAAATCCGCTTTAATATTTGAGTTACGAACGGAACAAACAATGAATTACGATGTAGTAGTAATCGGCGGCGGACA
>JAQUCZ010000166.1 GCA_028685945.1 Sulfurimonadaceae bacterium
CAACCTCGAACCCATCATAGAAAAAACCGACTTCTCTAGCGCATTCGAAGCACTCAGCAAAACGGTGATGGAGTCTTCGTTCGGCGGGATGCTCGGGATGTTCGGCGGGGAGAGTATTTTACAAAATCTCAAAGAGCCTTTTAATGCCAAAATGAAAGCCGCAACCATCAAGATCGTAAACTCCGATGCGTTTAACCAAACCCTCCAAGAGCATCTGCAAAGCTCGTCGCTGAGTGACGATATGCTCCGCTCTATCGAGAAAATGATCGACGCGCGTCTGGACGAACTTACCCCGCAAACGGTCAAAGAGATGGTGCAAGAGCTTATCAAAGAGCATCTAGGGTGGCTTGTGGTTTGGGGAGGCGTTTTCGGCGGGCTTATCGGGGGCGTGAGTTCTTTTTTACTTTAAAAACCAAGTGAGGCTAAAGCCTCACCTCCGCTTACTTGTTTATCTTTGAAAAATCGATCGTCGTTTGTTTTTTGTACTTTTCGTCGGGATCGATCGCGGCTTTTGCTCTGGCATGCCATACTTTTTCAAGCTCTTTTAGCTTGGCGTCTTTGCCAAATGCCTCTCTTGCTCTTTGGATCGCTTCGTAAGTTTTTTTGGGTTCCAAATCATCGCGCAAAAACAAGCGGTGCAAAATCTCGAGCGGTTCGCCAAAAACGGCAGCATGCCACGTGTTGTGGTAAAAAACTTGGAGCATCACCCCCTCTTGGCTCGTGTAGCCGTCAAACTCCAAGCTAAACGTATCGGGCGCTATCTCTTTGCTCCAATGGGTGATACTGGTGTTGCTTTGGGGGATGTCGATGGATGCCAAACGGAAGTTGGCATGTCCTTTGTTAAAATCTTTCTCATGTACCATGGCATGTATGCCGCTCTCTTCACGCTCTATCTTGGCAATCGTACCCAAAGTCGCAAAATCGATCACGCCCGTTTGCAGCGGCGTCATCTTCACCTTTTTCGACCCGCTTAAAACGAAAAAATCGCCCCATGCCAACGCGAGTAAAAAACAGAGCAAAAAGAGCGTGCGCATCACTCCACCTCGATAATCACGTCGGCGACCTGAATCGTCTCGCCCGCTTCTATCTTGGCGCGTTTGCGGGTTTCCACTTCACCGTTGCGCAGTACGTGCCCCTCGGCAATAAGCATCTTTGCCTCGCCGCCGCTATCGACGAGATCGAGCACCTTTAAAAGTTTATAAAGTTCTATATATTCCGCTTCGAGTTCAAAAGGCAGTATCATGGTCGGCTCCAAAATTTTTTCGCAATCATAGCGAAATTCTGCTATAATTTTTGATTATGCAAACAGGACTTTCTACCTCTTCACCGTTTGGAAACATCTACGCAATCGAGCCGCGCGTACGTAGCGGCGCGCAAAACGAAGAAACTAGCAGTGCTTCACTTTCGCAAGAAAAAGAAACATCCCCCCAAGAAAAAGAACGCGCCAAAGACCCCGACAAACTCACCGCATCCGAGCGCCAAGTCGTTACCAAACTCCAAGCGCGCGACACCGAGGTACGCGCCCACGAAGCCGCGCATCAAGCCGCAGGGGGCGGGCTTACGGGCGGAGCATCCTACACCTACCAAAAAGGACCCGACGAGCGGATGTACGCCATAGGGGGCGAGGTCTCCATTAGTACTAAAGAGGGCTCCACCCCCGAAGAGACGATCCAAATTGCCCGCCAAATCATCGCCGCGGCGATGGCACCCGCCGATCCAAGCCCGCAAGATTATGCCGTTGCTTCGAGTGCCACGATGATGATGCTCAAAGCCCAGCAACAAAAAGCACGCGAGATGCAAGAACAGGCAATGGGGTTAGAGAGTTACAAAAACGGGGAAAATATGCAAAAAGAGAAAAAAGGGGAAATGGACATCTCTGCGTAAAAAGACAGCTCTTGTATGCGGCCAAAGCCGCACCTCCGATGCATGTTATACGGAGATGCGGCTTTAGCCGCATCTGTATGGCATGCCAAGCCTTCGTAACACAAACTTCTGTCCGTACAAAGCACCCCCTACAGGCTGAAGCCTGTGTTACGGTGGATTTTACGCTTGAGTATCTATAACGGAGAAACCTAAATCGCTCATCGTTTTATCGACAAGCTCGGTCGCTTTTTTGATCGTCTCTTGGGAAATATCTGGAAGTTTACCGCCCCAAATCTCTTCGGCTTCGCTAAATCCTTGCAACATCCCCTCGCGCCCCGCACGTAAAAGCTCTTCGTTACCGCCTGCGCCGTTTATGACAAAATCGGCGATACGTTGCGCCGTTTGTTCGATACCGAAAAATCCCTCTTCACTTACAAGGTCGGCGGCTTCCTCTTGGCTTAGCTCGGCAATCGGTTTGCCCTCATACCCGATATCGCGCAAAAAGCTTTGAAAATCACTCACGCTCTGCTCAAACGCTTCACTCGGGCTAAAAAAGTTTTGCTGAATCGAAGTGGATTGAAAGGTGTACGAGAGCGCGTTCATCTGTACCTGCTCACGGATCGCCTTAGCTTCGTCCGCCGAAATCTTTTCGGTATAAAGCGACTTAATCTCCACTTGTTCTTTTTTGTTTTCTATATTCATAAGATGGGCAAAGTTGTACCCGCTTCCCGCGCCTTGGATCTCCATAATTTCCTCCTTGATGATTTAAAAGAATATCGTCACTTATAGCTTTTTCATTAGCTCATAACACTCTATGGCGATCTCTAGTTCCTCGTTTGTAGGCAGCACCAAAACTGCGACGCGACTCTCTTGTGTCGATATACGCTGCGCATTTTTACCGTTTGCTTCCATATCCAACTCAATTCCCATAAGCCCCAAATCATGCAGCACCCTCTCACGAATAACCGCCGCGTTTTGTCCGATACCGCCCGTAAATACGATCGCATCGAGATGCCCCAAGATGGCAAAATACGCACCCACGTATTTTTTAATACGACGCACAAGCATCTCTACGGCGACTTTGCTACGCGCATCCTCGCTTGAGAGTATCTCGCGCAAATCGATCTTGCCGCAAACACCCAAAAGCCCCGAGTGTTTGTTAAGCAGATTATCCACCTCGGCTAAAGAGAGCTTGAGTTCGCGTTGCAGATAAAGCACGATCGCAGGGTCGATGTCGCCGCAGCGCGTTCCCATCATAAGCCCCTCTAGCGGCGTAAACCCCATCGACGTATCGACGCTCACGCCGTTTTGTATAGCACACGCGCTTGAGCCGTTGCCAAGATGCAGAGTTATCATACTCAGCTCTTTTGCCTCTTTGCCAAGCACCCGTGCGGCTTGTTTCATCACGTAGGCATGGGAACTTCCGTGAAACCCGTAGCGCCTGATCTTGTGCTTTTCGTACATCTCGTACGGGAGCGCATAAAGGTACGATTCCTTTGGCATGGACGCATGAAACGCCGTATCAAACACCGCTATCTGCGGTACGCTCGGCGCTTTTTTACGGCTAACCAAAATCCCCTCCAGATTCGCGCCGTTATGCAAGGGAGCCAACGGAATAAGCTCCTCTATCTTCGCAATTACTGCTTCGTCGATGAGGGTTACCTCCCGAAAATCCTCCCCGCCGTGAACCACGCGGTGTCCGATCGCATCGAGGGAGGAGAAATGCTCCACGATATGGCACTCTTTTAAAAGCAGATTGATCGCTTTTAGCCCGTCGTGGTGGCTAAGCACCGCTTGAGAAAACAC
>JAQUCZ010000167.1 GCA_028685945.1 Sulfurimonadaceae bacterium
GCAGTTCGCTTAGCGGCAAATTTAAATTCAGCGCCGAGGTGCTCCATATAGCCCAAAGCGACATCGTATATATCGTCACCCTTTTGGTGGGGCAGGACGTAGTGAAAATCGTAGCCAACAAAAGCGAGATAGAGGGGCTTCAAGCGGGTGAGCGGGTGATTCTCTCCTCCAAAGCGTTTAACCCGCTTTTGGTGAGGGTGTAGAAGTTTATTGCAAGCTTTGGCATCTACGTGTCATTGTCTTGGCATGGAGGCTTTTGACTCGTTCCATCTCTCCGGAGATGGGATGCAGATAGCAATTCAATCGCTTTAATAATTGAACTCTCTGATTAAATCATAAACTAGATTCCGAATCAAGTTCGGAATGACAGAAATACGGTCATCTTGAACCCTGAAGAAACATCACTTCGTGAGCGGTTCCCTTGTTTTGATTCAGGATCTAATACGCTATTTATTCAGCCTCGGGAGAAGTGGAACGAGAGAGAATTTTTTATTGCTTTTGATACTTTTTTAGTAACTCAAGCATTCTTTTATCGCCTGTTCTTAGTTCTGCTTCTTTCGCAATATCAAAAGCGTTAAAATGTCGTCCTTCTGTGTTACATACCACGGTAGGATTCGCATTGTATTTAAGTAATAATTTTGCCAACTCTATATCATTTGTTCTAGTTACTACACATAAAGATGTCATTCCGTAACGTTTAGCATTTACATCATAACCTGCTTGTAATATATTTTCTATTTGGTTGTTGCGATTAGACATTTTTGGGATAGCTAATGCACTTACGATAAGCCCTGAGTCATTGCCAATTTCACAGGATGTACCTTCATCCCCTGCATTACACGCTTGCTTATAGTATTGCACAGCTTTAAGTAGGTTTTGTTTTACCCCTGCTTCTTCTGATTGTTGAGCATCCCAATAAAGATCACCGGCAGTTCTACACCCTCTTGCAATACCATTTTTACATGAGATTTCAGCATAATAAAGCATTTTTTTTAAGTCACGTTTAATATGGTACTCTTGGTACCCTTTTTTATAGAGTTGCATCATTTCTTTACAGGCGATTTCGTCTTTTTTTTCTGTGCATTGTAATGCGGTGAGAGTGATGGCTTGGGTATATTTCCCCTCACTTATTAAAGCTTTTACCTGTTCTCTGTCACTCGCACTCCAAAGTGTCATTCCTGTGCTAATTATTAGCGTTGCCATAATTCGTTTCATATTTGTCCTTTGTTATTTCTATAGTATACCGAGCGGCATTCAAGCCGTGATATCGGATGTGTAGTGTCCGATACAACGTTTAGATCGGAGCCGTCATACCCCACTTTCATGAGCGCGTTCATCTTTACTCTAACATTTTACTTAGCACCTTGGCTTTGTAAGTATTGTATGACTTCGATATTTTTGCCATAGTTTGCCCATGTCAAAGGGGTCTCTTTACCACGGCATGCGGCATTTACGGGCGTACCCTTCTCCAGAAGATAGCGCACCATCTCCACGGTGCCGTCTTGGGCGATGTAGTGTAAGGTGCTACAGCCATCCCTGTCGGTTTGTGCGATATTGCCTCCATGCTTTTCAAGCAGTTTCATTGCATCGATTTTTTCCGTTAAAGCGGCAAGCATCATACTCTCCTTATCGGCAATACCGCCGTTTTTCAAGAGTGCCTCCAAGGCGTGAATACTCCCCACGCGAGCGCTAATTTGAACAGGCGTATGTCTCTCGTGCCCTGTGAAATTGGGGTTGGCGCCTGCTTGGCACAATGCGGCAATATCCTCGTGTTTATCATAGAGTGCCGCTTTATAAAGGAGTGTTTGAAGTTGGTCTTTACTGAGGTTTGCGTATGGGTCGACGGGCGCCGTTTTTTGATCGTTTACATACCTGTCATTAAGATCATACAAAAACATTTTTTCGGTATTGATGGCGATTATCGTACTGCCGACTATGCCCACGGACGTAATAGAAACCCCGTTGAACCGAATGCTTTTATCAAGCGCGCATGTTTTGAGGTTGATAGTGCGCACGCCGTCTTGATGCTGTGCGACATAAAGCGTGTCGCCCTCAATTGCAAGTGCACTTGCGCTGTTGCTGGCATATCTATTGGTAGGGTTTGTTTGGATATCGCAACGATGCCGGATGGTTTTATGACGGGTCGTTTCAAAAAGCGTTACGGTACCGCCGTTTTGATTGACGATAAGCGTATTGCCGTGGCTTTTTATGCCCATAACTTTGTCTTTAAAAGATTCAATATGCGTCATCATTTTGGGCTCTTGCGGATTGCTCACATCGATAACGCTCATTTTGTCTTTAAACGTCGAAAGAAAGAGCATCTCATTCATATACGCCATAAAGCGCACATGATGTTTGAGTTTGAGTTTACCTAGAAGCTTCGGATGGGTGGGTGCAGAGATGTCATATAGAGATAATTGTCTTTGATCGTTGTAACTAAAATGTGAATCTGCTACGTAGAGAATGTTGTCGTGAATCGCAACATCGAAAACATTATTGCCGAAATTCAGGGTGCTTAAAATTTTGGGATTTTGAAGATCTTTGATATCCACAAGGCTCACCCATCCTCCTGCGCCCTCGGAAAAATAGAGCGCCGCTTGCGTAACATATGCAATATCTCCTACGACACTTATAGAAGTAGGAGTACCGGGAAAACGGGCTGTTTTTGAGAGTAGCCGAGGGTTTTTATTGTCGCTAAAATCGATAATCGACAACCCCTCATCTGCAAGAAAAAGTGTGCTGTTTTTGGTCGTAAGGGATTGACCTTTGAGTTGGTCGATTGCAATTTTTTTGGGAACGTTTTTGGTTGGAATGAAATTTTTGTCGATGGGGGTTGCACGGCTATCTTCCGCAAAAAGAGTATTGATTTCACGACTATCTAGTGCAATAGAGTCACCCGTTTTGGCATGCACCAAGGTATTCTCCTCCCAATGAATGTCCTCTCGATTGATCCCCTTGCCAAAGATAATAAACGAGGTGTATTTCCAAGGATAGGAGCCGTCGTACCCTTCGATTTGACTCGTATCGACGCGCCCGGAAGCTACCTCTATACGATCATGTCCCCAATTTTTTTCAAAAATAAAAATATCGCTTCCGTAGCTGTTTTTGACCGTATCGTCACCGCCGCCCATATAAAAAATATCGTTTCCAACGGCATCATCGACCCAATCATCACCGTCGCCTGCGATATATGCCACATCTCCAGCGGCACATACGATAGAGTGGTTTGTCCGGTCTAGGGCAAGAACCGCTTTTTTCCCAGTGTCTGTGCACCGAGAGTTTGTATCCCAAGTTATGATCGTGCGGTGTTCCAAATCGACGGGTTGTAGTTTTTGGGGCATCATGGGTAATCCCGCAAGAATTGTCTTGGGGAAGTATCCCTCTTGTTGTCCCTCAAGGATAAAATCGTTCAAATCTTCCAATGACGATATCTGCTTGTGTGTTTGTGTGCATCCTGATAGAAACAAAACAAACACTACGACGAATGCACAATGAAGTTTCATATTTAACCTTCCAATAAATTAAATAGATCATATTCTAGCTAAATAACACAAAATATTAATATTTGATACTTTTATATGGAGCAAATAGGAGCCATGGCTGTTTTGCCTCGCTCCAT
>JAQUCZ010000168.1 GCA_028685945.1 Sulfurimonadaceae bacterium
AGCGATCGCCGAAGAAGCGGCAAAAGCGTGGTTTGACGAGATCAATTTCGATTATATCCGCTTCCCTGCGCGCGAGGGGCTTGTCTATTCCAAAGAGAGCACGCCGCAAAACCGCATTCAAGCGATAGAAGAGTTTTTGGACAAAGCACAAAAAAGATTGCGAAAATACGGGGTGTTTATCTCGGTCGATACCTACGGCAATATCTGCTGGGCAGAGGGTGAGGATGACAACAATATAGGTCAAACCGTACGGTCGATGGCATCTAAGGCCGATTATCTCGCTCCGATGCTCTACCCATCTGGGTTTGCAAACGGTTCTTTCGGGGTCAAATACCCCTCCGAGATCCCCTATACGGTGATCTACAAAAGCATCGCCAATATCCAAGACTGCATCGATCCCGTGCGCGTACGCCCGTGGTTGCAGTATTTTAAAGATTATGCGCATTCGAAAAAACATTATAAAAAGTTTGAGATTCAAGAGCAGGTTCGCGCCTCGCGAGACGCAAACACGAGCGGATGGATGATGTGGTCCCCCTCAAGCCGCTACCATTTAAGCTATTTGCGTGAGGAACCTGCAGATACGAAGCTTGCTTCGAATCCTTAAAACATGCTATAGCGGAAGTTGATAAAGCTTAAAATCTGCTCCATATCTTTGATAACGCCCTGCATAATCTCGCCGCGCGCGCTTCCGGCAAAAAGGCGGGACATCATATAACCGTTGGAGAGCCCGAGCATAATGCGTCCGTCGTTTCTCTCAAATACCGCGATACTCAGAGGCATCTGCACCGCCATCACTTTCGTTGCGTCGTTGCTAAGCATTTTGGCTGCATACTCGGGATTGCAAAATTTGACGATTTTCACTTTTTGCATTGTGGGTGCATAGCCTATAACCGCTGCTTGTTGGTCGATAACATCGACGACCTGCCACCCTTTTTGCGCGTTGATATTATGTACGAGCAAATCAAGCGTTTTTTCAAAACTGTAGTTGACCTGCACCTCTTTAAAAAGCATCGTGGGTGCTGCAAATTTAAACGTCGCCATGCCAAAGAAAACACCTACTACCAAACCTATCGCGATACCCGCGAATAATATTTTTTTATTCATTACTCTATCTCCTCTATACAGATTTTTTCTTTTTGGATCTCTTGGATTGTTCTATAGGCTACGAATCCTACCACGAAGGTCGTAAGGCTTAAGAAAAAGTAGGAGCCATAAAACAACATGTCGTTTTTAAAGACGTTCTCAAGCATAATCGTCGCTATGGTGAGCGCCGCAAGCGGGAAGGTATATGCCCACCACGAGATAAAAAACTCTTTGGTGTCGAACTTTTTAATCATAAACGCAAGCATAAAAAAGGTCAAAAGCGCCAAAAAATAGAGCGACATACTTACCATATCTATGCTTCCGTAACTGATTCTAAAATAGCTTACAAACCCTATCGCCGGAGGCGCTATAAAGATAAAGAGCGTCGGGATAAGCTTCTTCGCCATAGGATGGTGGAAGATGATGCGATACATTACCATCGTAAATAGTACGATCCAAAAGAACATCCCAAGCGCAAAGAAAAAAACGCTCACGTAAATCGGTGCTGCATCGACGCCTACGACGGGAACCAAAACATTCCCGACGATGGGGATAAACCACGCAGGGTTGCTGTGTACCTCTTTGAATTGGTTATTGATCCAGAAACTAAGAACTTTTAACGTAAAGTAGAGCTGCAAAGGGGCTCCGATATACCAAAGTGCAATAGAGAGATGGGGCACGTAATCGTAGTAGGCGATGGAGACCAACAAAAAGCTGATCGAAATCGTAGCTACGAAAGAACTCTTAATCGGATGCACAAACTCTTTTGCCACCGCTTCGGGACGCAAAACCCATTTAAAAATATAGGTTGTTAAAATACCCAAAAACACAACCGTATCAAGACCCAATAAACCTTGATAGACGACAAAAGGAACACCCAGCGTATGGTACGCTTTTGCAAAAGCTATCGTTAAGCCGGAAATCCCCATGACAACCGCGAACAATTGGATGGGAAAATAGCTAAGCGATCTGTAATGGTGATCCATAATTTTCTCCTCTTATAAAAATTATAAGAAGTATATATGATTATAGCTGACGAAAAAATTAAACGAGTTTGCTTGTTTATTCGTCAAAAGAAAGATTGTGTAAAGAGATTGCTTTGAGCCGCTTACGTAAAAGCGGCGCTTGCGGAAGATAACGTGCGACAAGATCGTGAAACGCTTTAGAGTGGTTCATGTGGACAAGGTGGGAAAGTTCGTGTACTACGACGTAATCTATGAGCTCTTTTTCTATTTTGACAAGTTCTCTGTTAAGGGTGATGCGGCGTAGAGAATCGCAACTGCCCCATCTGCTTTTGAGCTTTTTGATACGCAGCTCCTTATAAGAAAGCCCCATAAGAGCGGCAAAATGCTCGAGACGGCGGGGGAGATATTCGTTGGCATGTTGCTCGTAAAACGTCTCGTAAGCGCGGAGCACCTTGGTTTTTTCTTGTGGCGCAATCGAAGCGAGCGAGGTTCGGAGTTTGTGCGCGTCGGGGGAGTCTATACCGATCGTTTCGCCAAAAAGGAGCACTTCATCTTCAAGGCGTGCTTTTTTCAGATGCGTGTTTTGAACTAAAGAGAGTTTGTTTCGTATCCAATGCTCTTTGGATTCTAAAAGCTCTAAAAGAAACGTTTGCGAGACGTGAGGGGTTCTAAGAAGTATCTTGGCATGGGGATCAATTTGGATATAGCTGTTTTTGAGGGTTCTTTTGGTGATATGAAAAACCTCGAGATCCTTAAAAACAAAACTACGCATAGGTAATGGGATCGACGACGCCTGCTTGTGCAAAGCCGTTGAGGCGCAGTCTGCAACTGTCGCACACGCCACACGCCTTTTCTTCGTTTTTGTAGCAGCTCCACGTAAGCTCAAGCGGTACGCCAAGCTCAAGCGCTTTTTGCACGATTTGCGATTTTTTAAGGTGCACAAGCGGCATCGCAATCTCTATGCGAGTGCTCTCTTTGGTGCCGAGATTGATACTCTCTTGCATACTTTTTATGTAGGCTTCGCGGCAGTCTGGGTAGCCGCTGCTGTCCTCCTCCACGACCCCTATCGCAATCGCTTCGGCACCCTCTTTTTCGGCGATTGCCGCCGCCATGCTTAAAAAAATCCCGTTGCGAAAAGGGACGTAGGTCACGGGAACCCCCTCCTCTATTCCGCCCGTGGGGACATCGATCGAGGTATCGGTGAGCGCCGAAGCACCGAGTTGTTTAAAAAAACTCATATCCAATACGTAGCGCTCTTGCGTGCCCAAGGCATCGCAGATATTCGTAAAACATGCCAACTCTTTTTGTTCCGTGCGCTGGGCGTAGTTAAAATGCACGGCAACGATCTCGTACCCCTCTTTGCGCATCATGTAAGCGCAAAGGGTGGAATCCATGCCGCCGCTCATAATACAAACCGCTTTTTTCTTGTTTTGTTTCTTTTCCATGCCGCAATTTTAGCATAGATTTTTTATGTGGTTTAAAATAAAATAGGACTACAATGGCGAAAATATAATTAGGAGCCGTTCATGGAAACAACA
>JAQUCZ010000169.1 GCA_028685945.1 Sulfurimonadaceae bacterium
CCGTACATGTAATAAAATGCGGGTGTGTCGGTTCGTAGACTTTGTAGCGGCTTCTTCCCATTTTATAAGCTCCTTACATGGAAGTTTTCATATGCATTCCCAACGAGGACGTTGGGAACGAGGAAAATCTTTGTTTTTTAGTTGGGTTTCTTTATAGTTGACTCCTTTTATTTTGCTTTGATATAGCCGATGACAACTTCTACATTTAACTCTGCCAACTCTGGATAATCCTCAACCGTTTCAACTTTGATGTGATATTTAGCACCTTCTTGAAGTTTAAATTCGCCTACATGTCTAGTCGCAGAAGCACGCTGAGTATTTGTATAATAAGTCTTATCAACTATTATGGCTGTGCCTGTTTTTTCATATTTCATCACGGTAAGCTTGATTGGAAATATTGGTAGGGTAGGTTTTATTTCATCCCCAAAATATTTATCGCTAATTTCTCCATATCTACCTCGACTTATCTTTTGTTTTCTAGGGTCATAGGACAACATTACATATACTGAATACTTCTCATCAATCCGAATATCCGTCTCAGCCACATTTCCAGCCTTGCTCAAATCAATAGGCATTTTGTAGTAAGGCGTTGGTGTAAAACCAAGTAGATTTCCCAACCACCCCGCATGTAAAAAACTCATTAGTGCCATTGTGATTACTCCTATTTTTAGCATGGTGTTTCCTCACTTATATTGTTGATCGATACGACTTTGCCGTATTGAAACTCCACCTGAAAAGTTTGTACCCCTTTTTCGGGATACTGGATGGAGTTTTGAAAGGTCATCCAGATTTGGGAGTTATCAGGTTGTGTGGCTTGGGTTTTTATGATGATGTTGGGGTCTATGTCTTTATCCCATACATTTTCATCTGCTATGACTCTATAGAAGTATGCTCCACCTGCTAAACTTGCCTCAATAGTATTCATCCCTAGGGTGATTTGGTTCATTTATGCTGCCTTTGTGTGGGGGTTGTGGTTTTAATTGTTTTTTACTACATGCCATGAATTTTCTTGGCATGCAGTCGTGCAAAAATGTTTTTTTATACTAGCAAAATATTTTTGGGATACAGATGAATTTTTACGATTTTTTGTGTTTATTTTTATGGTTGTGTATTTTTGAGGATTTTTCATAGCATCCCCCTCTGTTGCTTCTTGCATATCTACCATGAGGAGTTTAGTACCGTCGTCTAAAAGAATGTTTTCGATAGCGTTGTTTGGGAGGGTTCCGTTTTTGATAGTAATGATGTCGCTAAGTTCTTGGAGGGTTTTTCCCTCTTCTTTGAGAGCTACTACGATATCGGAGCCTACTATAGTTACGAGCAGATCATCTTTTGTGATGCCTGCTCCTAGTTTCAGGGTGTCGTTGCCTGCGTTTTGAGAAGAGGTGTTGTTGTATCTAACTTGCTTTATTCATACATTTTGCCAGTTCATCAACATTTGCAGACTTAAGTACACACTCTTGATGAACAAGGTTCTTTTCAACTACTCCTTTTAGTGCATTAATTAAGGCATTGTGATTCTCTTCATTCCATACAAAGTGAACCGTTCCATTTTCTTTTTTGCATAACTTTTCAATTTGAAACGGCAAAAAACTAGCAATCAACTCCTCAATAGTTTTATCTGTTTTTTTCATGCAATCATCAATATTTTGTCTGCTTACCTTTTTTGAAAAACATTGAATTTTTTGTTCAATTTGTTGATTCATTATATCTATCACACTCGGTGTTAATTTTTTATATTGCAAAAACTTTTCTTTTGTCATTACAAAAGGTTTCTTTTTTTGGTATTCAAAGCAATGGGATTTCGTAACAACACCATTTAGTAAAGATGTATGCGTTCGTGTTAACGTAATTTCCATATTCTCAGGAATTCCTAGGAACTGATTTTTTGTTAGCCATTGTCTTTTTGAAAAACACATAGCAATTTCTTTTTCATTACAGTACCCAATGATATTTTTTACCTTTGGAATATCTTTACAACCTAATTTACCATACTCACAAAACTGATCATATGAAAGTTCTAATGAGTGTTTTGGAAGAGACGTACTTGCGACACATTTTTCATTTTCTTTCACTTGGCGAAAACCAATTTTTTCATCACCAAATAAAAATATTGTAGAAACTATATTCAATGTCACAATCAATATAATATTTCTCATATATTCCCTTTAAAAGCATTTATTATATAAAAATCATAAACACATTATAATCACATTATCCCAAGCACTATTTTTACCTGCTTATCGAGTTGTTCCATCTCTGCTTCGCTTAGTACACTTAACCTCTCTTTGATTATTCTTTGATTGTCTACCGTTCGTATTTGATCGCAAAGTATTTCGCTCGGGGCTTCGAGTTTGTCCCTTTTTTGAACTCGAAAACGTAGGGGATAACTTTCGTCTATAAGATGGGTCGAGAGGGGCAAAACGGTGGTGGTCGGGTGGAAAATCTCGTTTAATACATCTGTTTGATAGATCAAAACAGGGCGAAGTTTGCCGACTTCGTTTCCTTTTTTCGGATTCAGGCTTGCAAGATAGATTTCGCCTCGCTTAAACATTATCAAGCCCGTCTTTGAGGGTCTCCTCAAACTCGATCGCCGCTTTCAAAGAACTCTCTCTTGTTTTCATCGAGGCTTTTTGTATCTGCATTTTTAGCTTCTCTTTCTCTAAAGTTTCTTTGTAGTTGATGACGGCATTTCTGATAAGTTCACTTCGGGAAGTACCTAAATTTTTTACCATCTCGTTTAACATTGCAAAAAAATTGTCATCGGTTTTGAGTGTTATGGTGTGCATAAAGTCTCCTTTTTGGTATTATATAAATATTACCGTTAGTATTACCTTTTGGAGTGTTGAACTGAGACCTGCGGGGAAGAATATTTTATAAGAGAATTGCACATGCCAAACAAAAGGGAGAGCTCCCTTTTGCGGTTGTACTTACGCAAAAAGCGAATTAACGCTTTCGTTGTGGTAGACTCTGCGGATAACCTCGGCAAAGAGAGGTGCTACGGAGAGGACGATGATTTTTTCGTGGGGTTTGGAAACGAGGGTGTTTGTTACGATCAACTCGTCAAGTTCGCCGTTGTTGACGTTGTCGTACGCTTTGCCGCTAAGAACTGCGTGGGTTGCACATGCCATAACGGAGTTTGCACCCTTGTTTTTAAGCGCCGTGGCGGCTTTGACCATCGTTCCTGCCGTATCGACCATATCATCGATCATAATCACGTCGTGACCCGCTACATCGCCGATGATGTTCATAACTTCGCTTTCGTTGGCTTTTTCGCGGCGTTTATCGACGATAACCATCTCTAGACCTAAGCGGTTTGCAAAGTATCTCGCGCGCGCCACCCCTCCGATGTCGGGAGAAGCGATAATAGGGTTTTTGAGGTTTTTGCTTTTAATGTAGTTTTCAAAAGTGATCGAACCGTAGAGGTTATCGACGGGGATATTAAAAAACCCTTGGATCTGCCCTGCGTGAAGGTCTATGGTTACTACGCGGCTGATCCCTGCGGCTTCGTACATGTCGGCTACGAGTTTAGCGGTGATGGGAACGCGGGGAGCGGCTTTTCTGTCTTGTCTGGCGTATCCG
>JAQUCZ010000170.1 GCA_028685945.1 Sulfurimonadaceae bacterium
CATCCACGCTTTATGGGCATTTTTGTCAAATCGGTAGTGATCGAGAATACGCTCAAGCATCAAAGGGCTCGGTTTAGATTCACGCACCTTATCGGCACCGATAATCACGTCAAACTTCTTCGCCACTCCCAAATGGGTCAGCATCCGCTCTGCAAAGGTGGTAGGCGCGTTGGTGGCTACGGAGAGCTTCACGTCACATGCCAAGAGTGCATCGAGCGTCTCTTCGACCCCCGCATAAAGGTAAGGGTTTTGGATACACTGCTCATAATAATGGCTCTCAAACAGCTCCCGCGCGCCCGCTTCGTAGGTTTCGGTTTCGTAAAAGAGTTTTGGAAGGTTGCGCACCTCCATATTGATCGCATCGACGATAAACTTCTCATCCAGCGGTGCAAGAGCGTAGTGGTGCTCTCTTACGTAATTAACGGAGATCGTGATATCTTTTTGGGAATCTATAAGTGTTCCGTCCATATCGAAAATAACTATTTTCATACGCTTATTGCATCTTTTGGTATATCTCGATCAGCGCATCGACAAACAGTTCCGAATCGTTGGGGCATCGGCACACTTTATAACTGACAAACCCTAACTCCTCGGCTACCTCGCGGTACTCTATGGAAAGCTCGAAATCGGTCTCGGAGTTGTCTATGGTAAAGGCAAGAGGGAAGATCACCACTTTTTTATTACCTAAAGAGTGAAGTTTATCCTCTAACGAGGGTTCAAGCCACTTAAGCGGTCCCACTTTCGACTGGTACGCCAGATGCACGTTGGCAAAGCGCAACCCCTCCTCCTGCATCATATCTTTAAGAATTTCTACGTGTTTTTCGACGTGTCTTTGGTACACGTCCCCTTTGTCGATAACCTTTTGGGGAAGTCCGTGAGCGGAGAAAACAATGTCGTACTCCTGCGATTCATCCGCGCTTACCTGCTCTTTGATACGCTCTAAAATCGCTTGGTTGTAGGTTCTGTTTTGGAAAAAATGTTTGATCTCGACTAAAATCGCATCTTTGCCGTAGAGATGGTACTGCTCCTCAAAATCTTCCAGCGAAGATTTGGTCGTCGTGGTGGAATACTGCGGATAAAGAGGGATAAGGTAGATTTTTTCAATATCCTCTTGGTTGAGTCTCTCGATCGCTTCGCGCGCAAACGGAGGGGTGTAGCGCATCGCAAAATCGACCACTACCGTTGCTCCTAATTTTGCCTGAAGCTTTGTGACAAGATTTTTCGTGTGTCCCACAAGGGGGGATTTGCCTCCGATTTGGCGGTATATCTCTTGCGATTTTTCGGTTCGCGTAAAGGTGATCATCGTCGCGATAAACTTTCGCAAAAGAGAACTCTTCACTGTCAATATGTTTTTGTCGTTAAACATATTGGTTAGAAAAACCTCCACCTCTTCTAGGTTATTCGGGCCGCCCATGTTAAGTAAAACGATCGCTTCTTTTTTCATTTTTTAATCCTCTTTGATGCGTAAACTAATCTCGTACACAATCTGCTGCAATGGTAGCATATCCTCATAAATAGCGTAGAGGGTTTGGATAAGTTTAGCTCCCTCTTCGATAAGTTTCGGCTCTAAAACTTTTTTACATGCCATAGATTTATACAGGCTCAAATCCCCGCATGTCATAGAGGCATCAAACCCTTTTGGGTAGCGTTTAAGCTCTTTTGGAAATATCTCGTAGCCACATGCCAAAAGTTTATCGATTACGTTTTGAAGTTGCGCGCGTCGGCGCTCATCCTTAATATAGTCGCGATACGCATCCAAAAACGGTTTTTCAAACCAGCGCACCCCCGCGGCAACCAAAAGCTCGTCGGGGGAAAAATGAAGATAAAACGAAGAGCTCTGCAAGCGCGAACCCCGCCCCTGCCAAAAGATGATGCCTATACGGCTTTTTATAGGGCGCTTGTCCGCTCCCATGCGGCGGATATCGCGGTAGATGCGAAAAAGGGAGTGGTTGATTTTGGGTATGGCATGTAGGGTCGGTTCAAGCGCCATCAGATGCTCCCCCATCTCCTCCACAAATGCGCGGGAGGGCTCTAAAATAAATTTTTTATATTCCTCTTTATGGGCTTCAAACCACTCTTTGTCGTTGTTTTCGCGGATAGCTTGCAAAAACTTTAATGTCTGCGGGGGGAAACCGACAAATTCCAAAGTTACACCTTTATATCGAATTGTTTACAATGTTTTATTTACATTTCTTTCTAATTCTTTTAAAAAATCTACAACATGTTTTTGTTTTGCATTTTCTTGTTTACATATTGCAATAGTATCCGACATATCCAGTTTCAATTCGCTTATCAGTTGCAATAGATCGCTTTCATATTCATCTGTTTTATTTTTTACTACATCCCAAACTATCTCTTCATCTATACCGAAATAGCCGTGATTGATTTGATTTCTAAAATCAACTATTCGTCTATATTTTTTATCATGCAAAACAGACTCATGAAGTAAATTTTTGGTAGCCTCGCCTATAATCTCTAATTCTCTTATGGTTGCGTCCCAATGCAATTCATCATACAACAATGCACAAGCGTTATTAAATTTGGCAGTGTATCTTCTAATTTTGTCAATCGCTACTAAAATATCGAGTATATAGAATTCTATCCCTCTCTTAGACATAGATAATATCCTTTTGAATCTCGTTTGCAACAAAACCTCTTATATTTTTTTCCAATCCCAAATCTACTTTTCTTTCAAAGGACGCTTCAAGATACTCTTTAAAGTCATAATAGGCATCAAAACTTGAGGGCATCTTCACGAGAATATCGATATCGCTGTTTTCATGAGCTTCATTTTTTGCGTAAGAACCAAAAAGACCTATTTTTTCAACCGAATATTTTTCTTGAAACTCTTGTTTATGTGCCTTTAAAAAAGCCAATATACTTTCTTTGGTTAGTTTCACAATAAAGCCTCCCCTATGCTACTAGCCGTTACTTATGCCGGTTTTCTGTTTCTAAACGCCAGCGCGATCACGACAAAGATAATAAAATAGGTGATCGGCACGAAATCGGGAACCGGTACGGGATCCCCTTTTGCGTACGAATGAAGCCCTGCCAAATAGTAGTTCACCCCGAAATAGGTCATAAGCACCGATGTAAACGAAAGAAGCGAAATCACCGCGAAATTAAACTCGCTGTAGATGGGTTTGATAAAGCGCAAATGCACCACCATCGCATACACGAGGATCGTCACGAGAGCCCACGTCTCTTTTGGATCCCAGCCCCAGTAGCGTCCCCAGCTCTCGTTTGCCCAAACACCTCCGAGGAAGTTTCCGATGGTTAAAAGCACGAGTCCTATCATCAAACTCATTTCGTTGATCGCATTGAGCTCTTTAATCGAAGCGCCTATCTGCTTCTCGTTTTTTGCCGAACGGATCGCAAACAGGATAATCACGATAAACCCTAAAAGCGCGCCAAGCCCCAAAAAGCCGTAACTTGCCGTAATCATAGAGACGTGGATAGAGAGCCAGTAGGAATTAAGCACGGGCACCAAATTGGTAATTTGAGGATCCATCCAATTAAGGTGTGCTACAAACAAAATAAGCCCTGTCAGGATC
>JAQUCZ010000171.1 GCA_028685945.1 Sulfurimonadaceae bacterium
GATAATCGCGCTCCTCTTGGTAGCGCGAAACCTTTTTTTTGAGCGCTTCAAGCTTTGTTAGAGGCGGTGTTATCAAGATATTTTGCGCCTCAAACCCGATACTCTCCAAAGCAAAGGGAACTTTTTGAAACGCACCCTTGGCATGTACAAAAATCCCCTCGTAATCGCTCGGGATTAAAACCTGCGCGCCCCTCTTGGCATGTGCAAGATTTTTATGCGCCAAAACCTCCAAAGCTTTTTTGTAAAACGGAGTAAAAACCAAATAGGGAGTGCCGTCGCTCTTCATCACCTCGTCGTGACGAAACAAATAGGTATCTTGCAGGTAGCGAAAATGGAGTTTATGCGAAACAAGTTTGTCCCGCTCTTTGGCGTAGCTATCATAATCGCCGCATGCAACAACCTCCTCAAACCCGAGTGTGACGAGATGTTCAAAAATCTCCTGCACGTCGCCGTAGAAGAGTTTTAGATTTAATCCACATGCCATAAGGTCGGATTTGAGTTTTGCAACGTAGTGAAAGATAAACGTGAGCCGTTTGTCGTTTGGTTTGAGTTTTGAGAGGATAGCGGTGTCAAAGATAAAAATGGGCAAAACCTCGCCGTCAAACGAGAGCAAAGGGCTATCATCTACCCGCAGATCGCGTCTAAACCAAAGAATACGTTTCATGCACCGCCTTTAAAAGAATGAAAGCATTGTACTAAAAACGGTGTTTTTTCGTAGCGTTTTTTTGTTATTTAAGTGCACATGCCAAGAGATTCTTGGCATGTACGTCACATTTTAGCCTCGCTAAGCGTGGTGCGCGGGTTTTTTTCCCTCGCGGTGTTGGGGGTTGCTTTTTTGCCCCGTTCTGCCGCTCGGTTTAGCTTCACCCGTGCTTTTTTTGGCATTGTTGGTGCGGCGATTGCCGCCGCCGTTTTGATTGCCTCCTCTGCCTTGGAGAATCGGTTTGGCTTTGATGCTTGGATCAGGCTCATACCCCTCTATGATTTCGCGTTCAAGCTTTTTGTTGATAAGCTTCTCGATACCGCGCAGGTATTCCGCTTCATCGACACACACGAGTGAAAGCGCTTCGCCGCTGCATCCTGCACGCCCCGTTCTTCCGATACGGTGTACGTAATCCTCGGCGATATTAGGCAACTCAAAGTTGATAACATGCGGGAGCGCATCGATGTCGATACCGCGCGCGGCGATGTCGGTTGCTACAAGAACGCGCACCGCACCGTTTTTAAAATCCGCCAATGCTTTGGTACGTGCACTTTGGCTTTTGTTGCCGTGGATCGCTGCGGCGCTTATCTCGATCTTTTGCAGATAATCGCTCAGTTTGTTGGCGCGGTGTTTGGTGCGGGTAAATACGAGCACCTGTTTGTAGCCGCGCTCTTGGATGATCTTGCCCAAAAGGGTACTTTTTCTCGTATCGTCCACAAGCACGACGCTTTGTTTAACAAGTTCGCTCGATGTATTGCGGCGCGCTACTTCCACCTCGGCAGGGTTGTTAAGAAGCGAAGAAGCCAAGGTTTTGATCTCGTCGCTATAGGTCGCCGAAAAAAGGAGGTTTTGGCGTTTTTTAGGGAGAAGTTCGATCACTCTGCGTATATCGCGGATGAAGCCCATATCGAGCATTCTGTCCGCTTCATCGAGTACGAAAAACTCCACGCCGCTAAGGTCAAGCGCTTTTTGCCCTATAAGATCCATCAGACGCCCCGGAGTTGCGACAAGGATATCGATGCCATTTGCGAGTGCTTTGATTTGGGGGTTGATCCCCACGCCGCCGAAAACCACCGTACTTTTAAAAGGGAGATGTTTGCCGTAAAGGCGTACGCTCTCTCCCACTTGTGCCGCGAGTTCACGCGTCGGGGTTAAAATAAGTGCGCGCACTTTTCTTTTTGGCGAAGCGGGTTTGTTTTTGCTAAGAAGCTGTAAAAGAGGCAGCGTAAATCCCGCCGTTTTTCCCGTTCCCGTTTGTGCGCCTGCTAGCATGTCGCGCCCTTGTAAAATAAAAGGGATAGCCTGAGCCTGAACCGGTGTAGGCGTCGTGTAGCCTTGTTCTTGGATCGCTTTTAAAAGGGGCGCGATAAGTCCCAAATCTGCAAATGTCATGTTTTTTCCTTTGGAAAATCGAGCGTAACCAAAGTCAAAAACTATGGACGGTTTTAAGCAAGGAGTAGTTAAATTTGGAAAGTGTGTGTAAAACGCAAGTTCATAGAGGAGCCAACCGTAGGCTTGTTTCTAGTGTGCGAAGTATAGCGGGATTTTCCACCGTTTGCCTAAATATTTCAGATTAGTTTCACCACATGCCATGAAAAAGCTTGGCATGTACCGCTCAAAGCCCTTTTTTTACGCGGATACGGTATTTGTAATACTCGTGGCTTACGAACAAGATGATCGGAAACGGTAGTAAAATCCACAGTTCGTTTAGCGGTATGGTTGCGGTGTGAAATATCTTTTGCACAGGCTCGTACCCAAGCAGCATCCATATCCAAAAAAACTCCAACACCATTGCACCGAGCAAAAGCTTGTTGCTTCCCCATCCTACGCTCCACGCCGAAAACTCCCAACTTCGCATCGTCCAGACGTTGACAAGCTGGCAGCTGATCGCGCCCAAAAGGGTCATGGTCATCGCCTGCGACTGCAAGAGCGGATCGCCTAAGTCTACCGTGCCGTATTCCCACCCGTGCAGCAGTAAAAAGCTCAAAAATGCGACCATAGCAGCAGTAGCTTCGATAACGCCTATAAAAAAATACCCCCGCTTAAACACCTCCCAGTCGAGTATCTTCTCATCTTGTGCGATGGGCGGGCGCTTCATGATGTTCTTTTCGGGCTTCTCGCTCCCAAGCGCCAACCCCGGAAGCATATCCGAACCGAGGTCTATGGAGAGTATCTGAATCACCGAGAGAGGCAGCGGAATTTTTAAAAAAAAGTGCAACACGTAGGGCACGATCTCGGGAACATTCGAGGAGAGAATGTAGGTGACGAACTTTTTGATGTTAAAGTACACGCTTCTGCCCTCCTCTATCGCCGAGACGATCGATTTGAAATTATCGTCAAGCAGGATCATATCGGCGGCTTCTTTGGCAACATCGGTGCCGCTTATCCCCATCGCTATCCCTATGTCGGCGCGTTTGAGTGCGGGGGCATCGTTGACGCCGTCTCCCGTCATCGCCACCACTTCGCCGTTGTTTTGCAAGGCGGTAGCGATCTTGAGTTTTTGTTCGCTTGCCATCCGTGCAAAGAGGATACTCTCACATGCCAAGCGTTTTTCAAGCTCTTCGCTGCTGAGATGTTCCACCTCTTCGCCGAGCAAAACCGCATCGAATCGCAACCCTATTTTACGCGCGATCGCCTGCGCGGTTTTGTCGTTGTCGCCTGTTATCATCATGGTGCGGATACCCGCACTTTGGCACTGTGCTATCGCCTCTTTGACCTCGGGGCGCGGCAAATCCATGATCGCGGCAAGCCCTAAAAAGGTTAAATCTTCTTCGGAGTTTTGGGTATTTTTGGCAAGTGCCAAAACACGGTACGCCCCCTCTTCAAACTCCTTGGCATGTTCGAGTATCTTGGCATG
>JAQUCZ010000172.1 GCA_028685945.1 Sulfurimonadaceae bacterium
GGGTATTGCGCATGAATTCGGCGTGAGCGACCTTATTATAGGGCTTACCAGCTTGGCACTCGGAACCTCGCTTCCAGAACTTGCCACTTCGGTGATGGCTGCCAAAAAAGGGGAACACGATATCGCTATCGGCAATGTGGTGGGCTCGAATATGTTCAATATCTTGGCGGTGATCGGGATAGCGACGGTGATCCACCCGGTTGCAAGCGTAGGGGCGGATGTGCTTGTACGTGACTGGCTCGTAATGCTCGTGCTTACGTTGGCGCTTTTTCTTATGGCGTACGGTTTCAAAGGGCGTGAGGGGCGTATTAACCGTGTCGAGGGCTCGATCCTCTTGGCATGTTACGTTGCCTATAACGGCTATTTGGGTTACACTCTCGGCGCGTTTTAAAAACGCGCTTTTGCCTTACGCTATGTTTTTGTGCTCTTGGATCATGGCGTAGGCTTTTTGGATAGCCTGAAATCTTTTCGTATATAACTCTACTACCTCTTCTCCCTCCGCATATACTCTGTCGGGGTGGTATTTTTTGAGCATCTTTTTGTAATTGTTTTGTATCTCTTCACGACTGCTCTCATTGCTGATACCCAGTATCTTGTAGCATTTTTGCAGCTTCTCTTCAAAAGCGTTTTCCTCTTTTTGTATTTGGTCTTGGTTGAGTTTTTTAAAGTTAAGACTTTGCGTGATAAACGTGACGCGCGTGTCGGCGATGATTTGGGAGGATAGTATCTGTTTTAACGCCAAAAGATCGTTTTGGGTACGGATCGTTAAGCGAAAGGTTTTACTGTAAAACGATTGCGATACGGCATCTTTAAAAACGGTTTTAAAATATTTCACCACTTGCGCATTGTATTGGTTGGAGGTGATCGAGAGAACATTGTCGCCCAGATGCTCTACGGTCATACTTAAGGTTTGCGATACCTGTTTTTTGTTTTCGCAAACGATATAGATAGGCAAGTGGAGAAATTCCGAGAGTTTTTTGTAGGTTGTTTCGCTTGATCTGTTTGGGTTTTGAAGGTAGATTTTATACGCCCATTGAATCATATACTTAATTTTTATCGATTCGTCGCTAGCGCCGTACACTACGCTTAATTGAGAATAATGCTTCATGTTTTTAAAGCTTTTGGCAGCATAATGCATTAACGTTTTGTGATGCATCGAATCGTGAGGAAGTCGTATCTGTATTGCCGTATTCGTTAAAATAATATCCATAAGAAACTCCTAGCTGTTTTTTTCTGTAGCAATAGGTGTTCCAAAATACCCCCTTAAAAAAGGGTATTAATGAAGAGATTCGTTTACGAATCTACACGAGGTGAGATTCTTTTGCGATGCAAGTGTCGCAATCGCCCCAATGCCTAAAATAAGGGTTGCCGCAACGAGAAGCAAAACCTTTTTTTTACCTGCAAACGAGAAAAATCTCGATCTGTTTTTTACCCCTTTGGCATCGGTATATACAAGCAGCGGCGTGCTTCTTTTTGCCTCTACCATATCGGCGCAAACCGCACTGCAATCACCGCATGCTATACAGCGCGGATCGTACCCTTTTTTGATGTCCAAATCTGGGACGGGGCATACCTTTACGCACATATCGCACGCGATACACGCCTCTTTATCGCTAAAGGCGTAATAGCTCTTTTCTTCGTTATAGGTTATGGCATGTACGAGCTGGTAGGGGCACAAATAGGAGCAAAAAAACTCCTTGAAAAAAAGAATCTCGGCAAAAAGATACAAAGAGATTGCCCCGTAGAACATGCCAAGAAGCGGCGCATCTACAAAGGCGTTTAAAACACTCTGCATAAAAATATCGTAGGGGATAAAGTAGAAAAAAAAGGGCAGGGGAGCCGCCAATGTGACAACCCCGAGGGTGATGTAGGCAAAAAAGGTTTGCAGCGGCTTTTTGTCTATGGTTTCGTTTTGGATGTTTTTTTGTTTGATGATTTTGAATATTTTTCCCTCTATAACCTCGGTAAAAAGGTTTTTTAAAATCGTTTTCGGGCAAAGATGCCCGCAAAAATAGCGTGCGTAGGTGAAGTTGAAAACTAAGATGACGCACACCGCAAAAACGACGAAGATCGAGGCAAGAAGCGGGGTGTTTACCTCAAAAGCAAAAAAGAGTATCTCGAATCTGTTGTGGTAAAAGTTAAAAAGTAAAAGGTGCCTCTCCTCAAAGCTTATCATCGGCAGGGCAATTGCCGCAAGCGTTACGAAGAGGGCGAGTTTGTTTTTATAGCGTGCATGCTGCTCAAAGCGGTTCATTTTCTCTTTTTTTTCCATAGGTCTATCCTTTGTTCTATCGGGAGGGTTCCGTTGGCTAAAAACCCCTCTTTGAGGCGCGTTACGAGTTTTATAAAATACTCTTTTTTAGGCGTTTCGTTTTGTTTTTTTATCAGTTTGAGTTCTTTGTCGAAGATATAAATAAGCGGAACGCTCTCTTGCAAGCCGTAGTGCGTTGCTTCTTCGCGCGAAAGGGGTATGCTAGCAAAAAGAAGGGGCGTATTTACGAGATAGTTACTCGTGTTTTGGCTTTGTATCTCGATCGCTATGATTTTGATTTTATCTTGGAATTTTTTGTGTATCTCGTTTAAAATCGCGACACTCTCTTGGCATGCGGGGCACCATTTGGTATAAAAGAGTACGATCGAGAGCTCTTTTTTGTCGTGATTGAGAAGCTCGTAGAGGTCGTTTGCACCCAGAGAAAACATAAGAGAGAAGAGAATAAGAATTTGTTTCATGAGATACCTTTTATGGAGTCGTTTTAGCTAAGAGAACCATGTTTAAACAGTTTTTGAAACTTTAAGGAGGCCGAATAAACAAGAGTCAAGCGGTTCTCTTAGGTAAAACCAACCGCATTTTCATGCGGTTAGTCGGCGTGATAAGATTACTTATGAGAAAGTATCCAATCTCCGAGTTTATTTGCCTGTTCTTGCGTGACGTCTTGGATAGGCATAGGTACTTCACCCCATTTTCCTTCGCTTCCTTGAAGGATAGACGAGACGAACTCCTCTTTTTTGGCGTATTTTGCCGCAACCGATTTGAAAGAAGGTCCTACAAGCACTTCATCGATCGCATGGCACCCCATACACCCTTTTTCATCCGCTAAGACCGCAGGGTCGCTCAGATCTTTTTGCGGTGCGTTTTTGAGGTTCTCTTTGTAGCGTTTGTACTCCTCAAGCGATGCGTTCATATACGACTCCGTAGCTTTTGCCTGAAGGGCAAGAGGCTCCTCGAAAGAGACGACGCGGATACCGTGGCGTGCGGTTGCCATAAGTAAAACCGAGACAAGCATGAGCGTCACGGCACTTAAAACCTCTTTTGGGCTGAAGCTGTCTTGATTCCAGCGTTTGAGCAGGTAAAGATAGAGCGCAAAAAGAACGATCGAAGCGACAAACGGAAGCACGATAAAGATCGTCCCCATAAGACCCTCGGCGATTCTAGGGCTAAACACGAAAAGAATAAGCGGTAAAATCGCTACGTTTACGGGTGTAGCAAACAAAAACCATTTTTTTCCTTGGTTTACGGCGAGTTCTCCGACCTC
>JAQUCZ010000173.1 GCA_028685945.1 Sulfurimonadaceae bacterium
GTAAAGCCGTAAAGTTCCGCTTCGACCCCGAGCGTCTCGTAAACCTCTTTGACCCTTTCAAAATCGTTTTCGCCGCATTGGTGGATGATGGAGATCCCTTTTTTTTGCAGTTCGGGTGCGACGCGCAGGGCGAGATCGTTGATCGCTTTTGCCCCTTGGCTCCCCCCTAGAAAAATGACGGTTCTCACGTTTTTGCGTATGCGCGAATGGCTGCTAAAGAGCTGTTTGACGGGATAGCCGCGGATGGGGGAGTTCGTATCGTACGCGGAGATAAAACGTTTGGCAAAAGGTTTAAGAAGAGCATTGAGGCGCCCCGTAACCGCATTTTGTTCGTGGATAAAAAGGGGAATACGCAGCGAGATTGCCGCCAATGCCGCAGGAGCTGCAGAGAAGCCGCCGACGCTGTAAAGCGCTTGTATCTTGTGTTTGCGCAAGAGGGTGCGCGCGGTGAAAAACGCTTTGAAGATTCTCCAAAGTGCGCCGATTTTACCCAACCCTTTTTTGTTGACGACCCCGCTTGTGGGGAGAAAATAGACATGGGAAAATTTACTGTTTTCTTTAAAATATTTTTGGTCTTGACCGCTTGTAGAGCCGATAAAGATCGTTTCGTGTTTGCGCGGCAGTGCCGCTTGCAAAAGTGCATCGGCGATCATAAGATGCCCTCCGGTGCCGCCGCCCGTTATACATAGTCTCATTTATTCTCTTTCTCCGTTGCTTTCATATTTACTTTTTTCGATGCCATCAAAATCATCCCTACCCCTATCGATGCCGCCAAAATCGCCGACCCTCCGTAACTTAAAAAGGGTACCGAAATCCCTTTGATGGGGGTGATACCGCTGATACCGTAGGCGTTGACCAAAAAGGCAAAAGAGAGCATCAGCCCGATACCGAGGCTAAAGAGGTAGATGGTGCTCTCTTCGGTGCGGTTGGCGATTTTAAAGATGCGTTGAAGCATCCACATAAAAAGGATCACCACGACGGCAACCCCGATAAACCCGAACTCTTCGGCAAGTCCCGCCAAGATAAAGTCGGTATGTACCTCGCTTAAAAACCCTAGTTTGAAGGTACCGTTTGCAACGCCCGTGCCGAAGATACCGCCGTTGTGGATGGCATTAAGGGAGTGCCCGATCTGGTAAGGCTCCACTTCGGTAGGAACGCGCAGCTGCTCGGCGATCGAATCGGGAAACATCGCCAAAACGGTGTTTTGGGCGATTGCCCACCACGATTTGATCCGCAAAATCCTATGATCGGCGGTAAAGATAAAAAGGAGGAAAAACAAAAGTGCCATGATTAAAATGGAAAAGAAAAATTTAAAACTGCTCCCCGCAAAAACGAGCATAAAAATAAGGGTCATCCCCAAAACAACGACCTGCCCCAAGTCGTTTTGCACGAAGGCGATGATAAACATTGCACCCACGAAAACGACCCCATAGGGTGCAAAGCGGATAAACTCCTGTTTGATCCCCATACCGTCGTGATGCCCCAACTTGCGCGAAAAGCTCCATGCCAAGAAGTAGATGAACCCTATTTTAAAAAACTCTACGGGAGCGATCGAGAAGCCGAAAATCTTGATCCAACGTTTGGCGCCCCCCACTTCCGTGACCAAAAAATCGGGCAAAAAAGGCATGGCGATCATCAAAAGGGTCGAGACGATAAGCAGGGTAAAGCCTATCGGTTTGAGCCATTTGTCGGGGTCAAGCTGTGCAATCGCCCAGATGGTTAGGATGCTCAAAAAACCAAATACAGCTTGACGCGAGGCAAAATGAAACTGGTTCACGTCAAAAAGAAGCGTCACATAGGAGGAGAGGGAGTAGGAGAGGATAATCCCGATAGTGATAAGGATAGAGACGAGAGTGAAGAGTTTTCTATCTGCCATTTAGATGCTTTTGTTTCATTTGATCTTGTTGATTTTGAGCACGAACTCAACTTCGGGCTTGGAGATATGCAGCTCTTTGGAGATCGTCTCAAGCGAAACCCCTTGTTTATAGAGGGAGAGTATCTTCTCGTCGTCGTTGCCGTGGATGGAGGAGGGGATAGATATCTGTTTGACGCCGTTTTCGAGTATCGAGATGCGCGCATCTATCTGGGAATTGATGGCATGTATCGCCTCTTTTGCCTGCTTAAGACCGAGCGAAAGGGGATGCACCATGTCGTAAACGCTGCGCTCTATCTCTTGGTAAATCTCTTCATCGCTGAGCGTTCGCGTACTTTCTTGGGCGCTTTGCTGATGTTTGTCGAGCTTTTTTTTGAGGTAGTAGATTTCGCGGTTGAGATCCTCTACGACCGAAGCGACCGAGTGGATATTGCGGTTGTACTCCGAATCTTTGGTAAAAACGTAGTAAAGCAGGTACAAAATAACCCCTGCCATCGCCACGATAATATATTCGAGGGAAAGGTTTTCAAGACTCATCGGTTCTCTTTTGCTTCGCGGATAAGGACACGTTCGCGCGCCGTGAGGTAGGCGTTCCAGTCTTTCTCGTCGCGTTCGTGCATTTTAAGAATCTTTGCCAGCGTCGCAGACTCTGCTTGAAAAAACACGGGAACGTCCCGTTTTGGGTGGACGGGCATCGCTATGCGCCCGTAGTAGGTTTGCCCCGCTTCCAAAACCTCTTGGGCGAGATTAAAATACTCAAAACCGATCGACTCGATATGGGCATTGTGGGTGAGCATTACGCGCGAGGGGGTTTCGTTTTTGATAAGCGCTTCAAGGTTGTCAAGCTTGCGGTGAAGTTCCACAAGAAGATTGAGTACCACGGGGTCGGTATCGGCGGTTTCGCCGCGCGCTTTTGCGAGTTTGAGCCACTGGTTGATCGGGTCGTCGTCGGCGTCGCTGAGCTGGTGAAACTCCCGCAGGTAAAGCTCCTCCTCCAAAGAGGAGAGGCTAAAAGAGACATCGATGGGAGCAGGAATCAGACGAACGTTCACGAAAACACCTTCTCAAGGACGATAAGAAAGAAAAATACGATCCCCAAATAGCCGTTGACGGTAAAAAAAGCGCGGTCAATTTTCGTAAAATCTTTGCGCACGAGATAGTGCTCATAACCAAGCATCGCCGCACTGATTATCACCGCTACAAATGCGAAAAACCCAAGCTCCGCACACCACGCAAAAAGCGCCCAAAATATGACGGTAAGAAGGTGAAAAAATGCCGAAAGAAAAAGGGTGAAATCGCTGCCGTAGCGCGAAGGAACCGAGTGGAGGCTGTTTGCTTTGTCAAACTCCATATCTTGGAGCGAATAGAGCAGATCAAACCCCGCCACCCAAAAAATAACCCCCAAAGAGAGCATCACCGACCACGGGGTGATCGTCTCGCTCACCGCAACAACCCCCGCAATGGGTGCTAGCCCCAAAGAGATTCCGAGGATAACATGGGCGAGGGAGGAGAACCGTTTAAAATAGGAGTATGCCGCCAAAATAAGCAAAATAGGGAAGCTAAGAGCGAATGCCAAAGAGTTGATAAGGTAGGCAACGACGATAAAAACAAAAGCATTGACCCCGATAAAAATTAAAATACTCGTGCTATCGAGTC
>JAQUCZ010000174.1 GCA_028685945.1 Sulfurimonadaceae bacterium
GAAGTAAACGACGTTCCCTCTTCCCATTTCTCTAACACATTTGCGTTGGGGGCATCATAGATTTCGCTCTCTTTGTTAAGCTTAAATGCGGAGGGTTCGATCATCTGCAAAACGACTTTCTCCGATACGGCTTGCTTTTGGACCGAGACACTCAGCGCTTCCTCTTTTTGTATCGGCGCTTCTTGCTGCACCACCGTCGTAGTCTCTAAAGGGAGGGGTCGGACTTTATCGTTCTTTGCGGACGTTGCGTCTCTATATTGCTCTTTGAGTACGAGTTTAGGAAAAGGGTTTTTCTCCTCTTGGCAATTAACTTGCACGACGGGTTTTTTAACTTCCTCTTTTTTATCAGTTTTTTCTTTATTTTTTATTTGATTTTCCAAATAAATAATATATTTTTCTTTCTCCATCAAAAGAGCCAAATAATCATCTTCCGTTTTTTTATCGGCTGCATCTTTGATTTTTAAAGCTTTTTCTTTTTCTTTATTTGTTTTTTGCGTTTCTTCTAACTTTAGTCGCAGCTCTTTTTCTGTTTCAAGAGATTTGTTCGCTTTTTCAAGTTCCTCGTGCAAAAGAGTGTTTTTTTGGCGCATATCTTCAACCAAACGGCTTAAACGTTTTACCTCGTCTTGTTCCGCTTCGCATCGTAGAGGTTCCTCTTGTTTAAGCACGAGATTGTTTCGTAGTACGGCGGGTGTTTTTGCATCCAACTGCCGACGGCATTCATCGTACTCTATGCGCAGTTTGGTTATATCGTTGACGATCGATTCGATCCTTTGTATCTCGTCGCCAAAAAGGAGAGAACAAAGCACGGCACTTAGAAGATAACTTTTCATGAAACGCCCTTTCGTAGAAGTTTCACACCCATTTCCGCATGGTGCGTATAGGGAAATTGGTCAAACAGCGCAATCTCTACAACTTCGTGCGTTTGGCAGAGTATCTCTAAATCTCTTTGGAGGGTTTGCGGATTGCACGATATATAGATAATCTGCTTATAGCGTGCCGCGAAATTGCACGAGTCGCTATCCATACCGCTTCGCGGAGGATCGACGAAGATCGTTTCTATCTCGTAATCTTCAATGTTAATCCCTTTCATGCGGTTAAACTCTCGCACTTTATCGAGTGCTTGGACAAACTCCTCGACGCTCATGCGCACAAATGCGATGTTCGAGACGCCGTTAAGCTCCATATTCTCTTTTGCGGCGTTGATGGAGGATTTGGAAATCTCCGTAGCAAGCACTTTGCGAAACTTTTTTGCAAACGGAATCGTAAAGTTTCCCGCACCGCAATAGAGTTCCAACATATCCTTCGAGGTATCTTCCAATCCCCGCAGGCTCCACTCGATCATTTTTTCATTCACACTCGCATTTGGCTGGGTAAAGCTGTTTTCTATATATGTAAAACGGTAGCTCTCCCCCCCGATATTGAGGTGTTCGATAACGAAATCGTTGCCGATAACCACCTTTTGACCTCGGCTTCTGCCGATGATGGAAATATGTAAATCTTGGGAAATCTTTGAAGCCTTGGCATGCCATAGTGCATCGAGTCTTCTGTGATAAAGCAGCGACACCGCCACCTCACCCCTTGTAGAGCTTAAAAAATCGACACCGAAGAGTTTGAAATCTATCCCCTCCTCTTTAATGGCATGAAGCAGCTTGGGCATTAGCGTGGCTATGGGAAGAGACACCTGCGGGCACTCTTTGACAAATACCACCTTCCCTTTCTCTTGGGAGTTCATTGCATATTCTATATTCTCGTTTTCTTCATGCCATATCTTAAATTCGCTTCTTGATCTATAATGGCTATGCAAAGAGGGAAGAATTTCGATCTTTTTGTTCGTAAAAGGGGCAAAACGTTCCTGATTGAGTGCAACCTTGGCATGTAACTGCGCTTCATATCCTCCTTCGTAAACTTTGCATGCGCCGCATTCGCCGAAATATTTACAATCCAAATTTTCTTCCTTTAGTGTTTTATTTTATAGAGGCGATCAGATTGCCGATAAGCAGGTTCCATCCGTCAATCAATACGAAGATAAGTATCTTAAAAGGCAGAGAGATCATAACGGGGGGAAGCATCATCATACCCATCGACATCAAGATAGAAGCAACCACCATATCGATAACCAAAAACGGTAAAAAGATCAAAAAACCTATCTCAAAAGCGGTTTTAAGCTCGCTGATTACAAAAGCGGGGATAATCACCGACAACGGAACGTCCGCAACCGTTTGGGGATTTTGCATATTTCTGATTCTAAAAAAGAGTGCCAAATCTTTTTCGCGCGTATTGCGGATCATAAAGTTTTTAAACGGCAAAGTCGCTTTTTCAAACGCCTCTTCATAGCCGATTTGCTCCTCTATATAAGGCTTGATCCCCTCCTTGTATGCCTGCGTGCCTATGGGTTCCATCACGAAAAACGTGAGTATCATCGCCAGCATAACAAGCAATTGCGTCGGCGGTACCTGCTGGGGTCCCAACGCTTGGCGCAAAAAACCGAATACAATCACGAAGCGCGTAAAGGTAGTCATCACAAGCACCAAGCTCGGCGCCAACACCAAAAGAGTAAGGATAACGAGAACGTTTAACGAACTCACCAACTGCTGCGGGGTATTAGGCGCGGAAAGCTCAAAATTCATCGTAGGGATTACGGGGGTTTCGGCACCCAGAAGCGTTGCTAAAAAGGGTAAAACAAAAAGGAAACGGATCATTCTTGCGTTTGTGCTTTATCTAAGATTGTCTGTTTGGCAATACCCTCTTGCTCAGACTTTTTCCCGTAGAAGTGAAGTTCTACCCTTCGGTTTTTTTCCCGTCCCGAAGCGGTCGCATTGGTTGCAAGGGGGCGATATTCCGAAAACCCTGCGGCATTGATGCGCTCCGGTTTTACGCCGTTGAGCAAAAGCTCTTGCAAGACCGAAATAGCACGTGCAGAGGAGAGTTCCCAGTTGTTTTTATAGGGGCTGCTGCTCGAAGGTGCCACGTTATCGGTATGCCCTTGTACGCTCACTTCCATAGAGTTTGGCAACTCCTCGACGATCAAGGCGATACGTTTTAAAAACAAGAGTGCGTCGTCATTGTCAATCACCGCGCTTCCGGGCTGAAATAAAAGCGAAGCGGGAAGCTGGATCACGAACCCCTCTTGCGCTTCCTCCATAGAGATGGCAGGTCCGTGCCCTTTTTCGCGCAATTCGTTTGCGTCGATAATTGCCTGCGTTACTTGATTAACCGTTTCGGTGGTTTCATCCTGCGCTTCTATAGGGGTCGATTCTTGGATACGCTGGCGCGAAATCTCCGTTTTCGTCCCCCCCTCTAAAACGCTCATCGCTCCCGAGAGGGAACCGATCGCTTCGGAGACTTTTTTGGCATCCATACTCGACATAGAGAGAAGCAAAACGAAGAAACACAAAAGAAGCGACATCAAATCCCCGAAGGCGGCGAGCCACTGGGGAAGACACGTTTCACACTCGGGACATTTTTTCTTAGCCATTAGTCAAACTGGCTCACGCGTTCGTTCGGTGCCAAATA
>JAQUCZ010000010.1 GCA_028685945.1 Sulfurimonadaceae bacterium
GGTTCAACCTCCTGATTTTTATTATGCAATGCCAAAGATACGGAAGATTCAATCGCCTGTGTCATATTGTGTGTTAGTTTTTCGAAAATATTATTCATAAAAAATCCTTTAACTTGATATGAAAGAATTATACTACTTTGAGTCTACTATTGTCAAGTATATTTAGTCTCACTACAAAACATTACGTTTTATAGTGTTTTATTATATAATTTTAAGATTACTACAAAGGAACTTTAATGTCAAGCACTTTAGAAACTCTCTCAAACCGCTCTTCTATTAGACAATTTCTCCCCCAACCGCTTCCTAAAGAAACGCTCCAAAAGATACTCTCTGCGGCTGCCATGACACCCAGCGGTGCCAATATGCAACCTTGGATCGTTTATGCCGTTAGTAACGAAGCGAAGCTCAAAGAGATAGGCGATGCGGTTATTGCCGCAATGCAAAGCGGCATAGAGAACGATCAATTTATCCAATATTATCCGCTTGAGTGGAAAAATCCGTATAAAAAAAGACGCGTAGAGACGGGAGTCGGGCTTTACTCCCTCATGGGGGTCGATCGTAAAGACACACAGACGAGAACACAAATGTGGCATGACAATTTCCGTTGGTTCGGTGCACAAACCGTGCTGTTTGTTTTTACCGACAAAACTTTGATCGAAGGTGCGAGCGGCGCACTTATAGACTGCGGAGCGTATATGCAGTCGGTAATGCTTGCAGCCCAATCGCTTGGAGTTGCAAGTTGTCCGCAGGGTTCAACGACCGAATTCGGCAGGGTGATCGCCAAAGTGCTAGAAGTACCCGATAATCTCGCTTTGCTTTATAGTATAGTGCTTGGCTACGCGGATAAAGAAGCAAAAATCAACAGCTACAAGCCTCCGCGTATAACGCTTGAAGAACATGTCACATGGATAGAGTAAAAACTTTCGCGTAACGCTGTAGCATTGTTTTGTTACCGCTGACGCCGCCGCTGTGGATGTAAAGTATTTCCTCTTGTGTTTGCTCCAAAAGAGTCTCCCACATAAGAGGGGCATACAGCAGATCAAACTCGATGCCGCATGCCAAAAGCTTTTTATAAAGTGCATAAAATTCGATGTAAGGCTTGGCGAAACGGTACTTTTTTTTAGTTTCCAAAATCACGAGATTTTCGGGAAGAAAGGGGCATAATGTGAGCATCTGTTCTTTTAAATAATCGCTTGTGCCTATGGCTGCCGTAGTGTAGACTTTATATTCGGGAAGTGCACATGCCAAGAACAATGCAGTAGTTCCCGTTCCCGCCGGGGTTGCCAAAGATTTGACGCCAAGGTTTGCCTCTTTGATCTCACGCGCTAAACATTCGATCCCCTCGCGGGCACGAAGATCGGCACCCCCTTGGTCAAGAATAAAGGTAAGAGGATCTTCCAACACCCGCAAAGAGGCTATATAATCGCGATACAGCTCGTTTTCTACCTCCCTATGTTGCATCCCTAAAGCTATGGCATGTGCATAATTGCCGTAAGAAAGCTCTTTTTGTTCTTTGGAAAGAGGTTTTGAATAGTACACGAATTCCCAACCTTTCTTTTTGCAAAGTGCGGCGATAGCAAGCATGGCATTGGACTGTGTACCTCCGTAAGAGATAACTTTAGAGAGTTTAGATGAAGGGGTTTGTAACAGTGCGTAAAGCTTGCGGTATTTGTTACCCGCCAAAAAGGGATCGATCAAATCGTCCCTTTTGACGTAAAAAGTTCTCCCCTCTAAGCAAATAGAGGAGATCGGGGTGTGCGGCATGTGAAAAATTTACTTGATCGTAGCTTTTTTTTCTAGCTCTTCCATTTTTGCCTGCATATTGGATTTAAATTTTTCCATCTTTAAGCGTTGTTCTATATAAGGTTTAACCTCGTCGTATTTTCTCGTACTGCTGGGCTTTTTATCTTCTAAATAGATAACATGGTACCCGTGTTGCGTTTGTACGGGTTTATCGGTAATAGTACCCACTTTCATGCCAAAAGCTTTGTCGTTAAATTCCGGAACCATTTGTCCTTGAGAAAAATATCCCAAATCGCCACCCTTTGGACCGCTTGGGCATGTAGATTTTGCCATTGCCAACTCTGCAAATTTTCCTTTAAGTTTTTCACCTTGAAGAGATTTCAGTTCTGCAATCACCCCTTTTGCTTCCTCTTCTGATTTAACTAAGATATGGCGTGCGTGCACTTTTTCCTTCTCTTGGAACTCCTCTTTATTGGCATCGTAGTACTTTTTAAGCTCTTTTTCCGATACGGCGACTTTTTGTAACTCTTTTTGTTGCCATACTTGGATCGCAAGCTCTTTTTTAATATTTTCTAAAACAATTTCATATTCCGCTTTAAACTCTTTTGAATCCAATATACCGTTTTTCTTCGCGTCGTCAAAAATCAACTCTTTTGCAATCAACTGCTCTAAAACCTGTTTTCTAAATTCTGCCTGTTTCTCTGCAGGAACCTGATTAAAACGCCCCTGTGTTGCTTGCATTAAAGCGTTATCGACGTCGTTTTGTGTTATCGGCGTGCCGTTTACCGTTACGAGTGTTTGTGCCGAAGCTGCCGCACAACTAAGCATTAACGCCGTTACAACCGATTTTGCTATTTTTATCATTTTTATATTCCCAATTCTAATTTGATTTTTAAGATTGTAATAACTTATTACTAATAATTATTAAACACCTAAACCCTACAATGCTACTTTAAGGTATTTATCCAAGATTCTCTCTAGCTTCTCTCTCGTTAGAGGCTTTGCTATATAATCATCCAAACCTTCACCTATAAGCATCTCTTTGTCGCCGTCCATTGCCATTGCAGTAAGTGCTACGATCGGCATCCGTTTACTCGCACCCCGCCCCTCTTTAATTTCATGAGTTGCAATAATACCGTTTTTTTCCGGCATATCTATATCCATAAAAATTATATCGAAATTATCTTGTTCACACATGCTAACCGCTTCGTTACCGTTTGTTGCCGTCTGCACCGCTATTCCGTATTCTTGTAAGAGTATTTTAATTAAACGCTGATTGATTAAATTATCTTCCACGACAAGAGCCGTAACTCTATCTTTGAGTTGTAGTTTCTCTTGCGAAGAAGCGTCATCTTTTATTTGATACAGTTTAGTTAAATGTTTTGATACCGATGTCGCTAAAAGCGGTTTTCTCACGATGTCGTCTATGATATGCGTGAGTTTTGTCTGAAGTTTTTCCTCATCATCCAGCAAAATCACCACAGGCGCTTTTTTCGAGTAGGTTCCAAGCTGCAACATCCACGAAGAGTCTGCTTGATTTGCCACGATATAAAGCGTATCGATCCCCTCATATACATTTGCATCTAAAACATTCGATTTCACCACGTCGATGGCAAACGAACGCAAATATACCGACAAAAGGTTTGCATCATCCACTTTCGTACCGTCGAGAAGAAGCACTTTGACACGTTTTTTCGGCGCCATTTTCAAAGACTGACCTTGAGAATTTTTAAAGCTTAGAGTAAAGCTAAAGGTGCTCCCTACGCCCTCTTGGCTTTGAATTTTAAGCTCACCGCCTAGAATATTGACTATTCCGTGAGATAGGCTCAAACCTACGCCCAGTCTCTCATCGGCTTGATTACCCGCGGTAAACGGTTCTGCAACAAGCGCGATTTGCTCCGGTGCCATCCCTTTGCCGTTATCTTTAACGCTAAAAGAGATCGTACAGTCTCCGTTAATCTGGCGTTTGAGCATCTTCACCTCTATGGTAACCTTACCGCCTCTGCTTGTGAACTTGATCGCATTTTTAATAAGCGATTCCATCACTTGCTTGATTTTTTTCCCGTCGGATTGGATCTCTTTGGGTATTTTAGGGTCGATAAAAGTCAGAACGTTAACACCTTTGCCTTTGCCTTGGAGGGTAAATTCATATATTATCCTCTCCATCTCTTCCAGCAGAGAAACCGGTCCGATATCGGCTTTGAGGCGCCCCCCTTGCAATTGAGAAAGATCCAAAAGAACCTCGATATTTGACATGAGATTTTTGGATGAACGGCTGATCATTTTTAGATACTCTTGCTGTTTTGCATCCAGATGGGTTTGGTTGAGCAGCTCTACAAACCCTAAAATTCCGTTCATAGGAGTTCTAAACTCGTGCCCGATGTTGGAGAGAAATTTTGTTTTTAATTTTTCCGTTTCCTGCGTTTTAAGTTCTGCCTGATGCAATTTGGTCACATCGTGAAGCTCTAAAAGATAAAATTCTTGGGAACTGTAAAAAGTTTTTACCCTTGCACTGATCTGCATAAGGGAATCCTCTTGTGTTTTTATCTCAATAGAGTAGCCCTCTTTTTTATATTTTTTGATGTAATCAAGCCAGCTTTTATCATCCTCGGTAAAAACCTCTTCGCTCTCACGTAAAAACAGTTCACGGATACTTTCGTGTCTTTGCCGAAAATCCGCAACGTTTTCAAATCCGAATGTTTCGTAAAACGCTTTATTCGCCCCTATCCATCCCTCGTTTTTAGAAAATACGAGCATCATCACGGTGCTTGAGTTGATAATATCAAAAAGCATATCACTCGTGAAGTAATCTTTATAATCTACCGTCTTAGAATGGTTTGTTTCCCCGGAATTTTCTTTTTTAAAAAACGAAAATAATGCCATTTGCAACACCTTAAAACAAATATTGAGGGTTGATTATAACATAGAATAGGGTAAAATATAGTTTTTAATAATTTATTTTAAAGTTGTCTCCGCATGAAAAAAGCTACAAAAAAAGAGATTCAGGAACTCCATAAACTTTTTCTGGAAAAATACAGAGACGCCGTAACCGAACTCCACTATAAAAATGCGTACGAGTTGGTGGTTGCCGTGGCACTTTCTGCCCAATGTACCGATAAACGTGTCAATCTCATCACTCCTGCCCTCTTTGAGAAATATCCCGATCCAAAAACGCTCGCGCAAGCCGATATCGAGGAACTTAAAACTCTTATTAACACTTGTTCTTTTTTCAACAATAAAGCCAAAAATCTTTTAGAGATGGCAAAAAGAGTGGTAGAAACCTACGACGGAGAGATCCCCTTAAACGAAAAAGATCTCGTAACCCTTGCGGGGGTGGGACAAAAAACGGCGCACGTCGTGATGATCGAATATACGGGTGCCAACCTGATGGCGGTCGATACTCATGTTTTTCGCGTTTCCCACCGACTCGGGCTCAGCGACGATACCACCGCGCTTAAAACCGAAGAGACGTTGGTAAAAAAATTCAAAACAGACCTTCATGCGCTTCACCAAGGGATGGTACTTTTTGGGCGCTACGTCTGCACTGCAAAAAACCCAAAATGCGAAGAGTGCTTCGTAGCCCTTTATTGCAAATCCAAAGAAAGCTTCAAAGTTTAGGTATAATTTTCCCATGAAAACACCTATTTTTTTCCTTTTTTTCCTATTTTTTCTCTCGGGATGCGTCAATAAGCACGGCATCTCTGCAAAATACTACAGCGAATGTGAAGAGTATTACGACCTGCAAGGGTATTACCACAAAAAATGCGGAGAAGACGATATCGTGACCTACAAAGGGGTCAAAGAGGATGCGAAAAAAGTGATGGATGCCTTTACGGGCAGAGAAGAACAACCCAAAGGGAACGTCTGGTAACTACACATGCCGACATGTTGGCATGTAACTTATTTGATGGCTATAAACGTTGCGAAATTCGCCCAGCGAAAGATCACTTCGCAATGGGAAAATCCGCTATTAAGTGCCATTTTTATATTTTCACTTTCACTATAGGGAACTAAAACATTTTCAAGAGCTTCCCTTTTCTGCATAATCTCATATTCCGAGTACCCCTGCGCTTTTTTAAAATCGTAATAACATTCAATGAGTTCTTTGTTAAGCTTCGAGTGGTGGGAGATCACTTTTTCGCTAAAGATAAAAATCCCCTCTTTTTTAAGGGAATCGGCAATTTTTTTTACAAGCTCTTCACGCACGAGCGGGCGAATAAACTGCAAGGTGTAGTTGCTGAGAAAAACATCGGCAGGCTTGTACTCATATTCTAAAATATCGGCACATGCCACCGTTATATCGGCGCCGAACGCTTCACATTTTTTACGCGCATGTTCAAGCATCGCTTCGGAATTATCAAGACCTATGAGTAACACATCGTTCTTTAGCTTTCTTTGTAAGCGGATCAAAAACGTAGCGGTGGAGCACCCAAGATCATACAGCACCCCGCCCTCTTGAAGTTTTTTAAGAATAAAGAATTCTGCTACCTTTTGCGACTCTTCGTAAAAAGGGACGCTGCGTCGAAGCATATCGTCAAAAACCGCCGCAACCTCTTCATCAAACTCAAACTGTTTCTTGATCGGCTTCGTAAAAACTTTATCGTTCATTTTTTTCCTCTAAAAGAAAGTATTTTAATCAAAATGTTATACAAGATTCCCTATGATTGGGAAAAACAGAAGGAGGAAGGTTTTGCAGCTTGAAACATCCACGCTAATGCTACTCTTTTTTTTAGCCTTACTAACGGTGAGCATTTGGAAAATCTACGCATTTTTGCCCAACAAGCAACTTGCCGACGATGACACGACGCCGCAGTCGCAGGAGGAGCTTATCACTCTTATGCTCGATACGATCTCTAAAAACGGTGCAGCGTTAGATTCGCAGAAACTTTTTACATTGATGCTTTTACACGAAAATTTCGACAAACAACGTTTTTGGAGATTCAACCAAAACCGTCTCAATCGGCTGCTTGAAACCTATTATCTTCGACATCCTCACCTAAGCTCTATCGAAGATATTTATAATAGCTTACGCTAAATCATGGCATGTGAAATACTTTACATGCCATGACCTTTTTAGTTTCTATTAAGTGCGTTTAGATCCTCGAATGCTCCCACTACGCGAGCAACAAGCGTTTCTTGCCCCGCACGAAGCCATTTTCTAGGATCGTAATATTTTTTATTCGGTTTATCTTCCCCTTCGGGGTTTCCGATTTGCCCTTGAAGATACCCTTTGTATTTCTCGTAGTAATCTTTTACGCCTACCCACGTCGCCCATTGCGTGTCGGTATCGATATTCATTTTGATAACGCCGTAACTAATCGCTTCGCGAATCTCCTCTTGGGTCGATCCCGAACCGCCGTGGAATACAAAGTTTACAGGTTTGGCTGCAGTTTTATACTTCTCTTGAATATATTTTTGCGAGTTATCCAAAATTTTAGGAGTAAGCACGACATTTCCCGGTTTATACACCCCGTGCACGTTGCCGAACGATGCCGCGATCGTGAAATTCGGAGAGATTTGGCTGAGTTCCTCATAAGCATACGCTACGTCTTCGGGCTGTGTGTATAAAAGAGCATTATCGACGCCCGTATTATCGACACCGTCCTCTTCTCCGCCCGTCACACCGAGCTCTATCTCGATACTCATACCGATCTTGCTCATACGCTCCAAATATTTTTTACTGATTGCGATATTTTCTTCCAAAGTTTCTTCGGAAAGATCAAGCATGTGGGAAGAAAAAAGTGCTCTGCCGTGTGTTTTGTAATGGGCTTCGCCCGCATCTAAAAGCGCATCGATCCAAGGAAGAAGTTTTTTAGCCGCATGATCGGTATGCAAAATAACGGGAATGCCGTAAGCTTCCGCCATCATATGCACGTGAATCGCCCCGCTGATTGCACCCGCTATAGCTGCTTTTTCGTTTTCGTTACTAAGACCTTTGCCTGCATAATACGCCGCGCCGCCGTTACTAAATTGCACTATAACGGGAGATTTAACTTTTGCCGCCGCTTCAAGTACACCGTTGATAGAATCGGTTCCGACAACGTTAACGGCGGGAATCGCAAACCCGACCTCTTTTGCAGCCGCATACACTTTTAAAACGTCTTCTCCGAATAAAAAACCCGGTTTTACTATATCTAATATACCTTTACTCATTTATCTTCCTCGCTCAGTTATGATTTTAAAATTTTAGTTCACCATTCTTTTAAAAGAACTTTTTTCCTATTTTTAAAGAAATAAAAATCGTTTAAAAAACAAATTATGCTAAAATAAGGCTTTATCACGAGAAACACAAACATATAGAGGCATAATGTCTAAAAAACAGGGCACCGAGTGGATAACCGATATCATACTCATCGATATTATCAACTTTTCCAAACTAGATTCGATCCAACAGTTGGAGATTATCAATTTTTTGACAAAAAGCTATACGATGATGATCAACAAGATGCTTGTCAATTCCAACATGCCTCTAAGCAAACTTATACTGGGTTTTATCTCTACGGGTGACGGTTTTTTCTGTATTTTGAATCCAAGGCTCAAAGGCTACGGAACGGTTTTAGGGCTTAGTTTCAACCATTTTTCGGAACACATTGCAAAAAAGTACCCCTACTTTGAGGGGATCCGAATCGCCGTACATACGGGACAAGTGTACGAATTTACCGATATTTTGGGGAATAAAAACTATATCGGCGAAGGGCTCAACGATTGTGCACGCTACCTTGAGTTCAAAAACTACACCATATCGACCGTTATGGTCTCGCAAGAGGCGTACAAAAGTTTTAAAAATTTTCTAGATATCTACAAAGATTTTAACACCCTTTTGGCAGAGAGGGAATTTAAACACTCCGCACCCTATGTATTTTTCGACAAGCACGGTAACGAAAAAAAAGGGATTTTGGTATGGCTGAGAAAAGCAGGCATTATCAATCCCCCCAATATCAATTTTAATTCAATCATTTAAAAGGAAAGCGATGCGACTCACGATCGACGAGTATTCAAAATATTTTAAAATGTCCAAAGAGATGATCCACTCCAAACTCAAAGCAAAAAAGCTCAATTACATCATCGAAAACGGAACCACCTATCTCATAGTAACAAAACGTTCGGTAGACGCACAAAAGCACCAAGAGATACATGAAGAACTCACGCAGGCAAAAAACGGAGCACAAACGCAAACACCGACACAGCCCCAAGTGCCGCAAACGACAAAGCCTACCGTTGCAACCGTTTTAGGTCTCTACCAACGCGAAAACAAACATCTCAAAGCAAAAATCGTAGAGCTAGAAGCCAAAATCGATAAGCTCATAAGCGATAAAGAGCAGATGCTGCGCGACGAAAGAGACAAGATCGAAAAACTCTACGCCCTCAAAGATGAACAGCTCAAAAATATTTTAGAACTTATCAACAAAAAAATCACCCTTGAGAGTCAAAAAAACTCTCTCCATGCCATATCCCACGCTTATGCCGACGACATCGAGGAGCTGAGTATTGAAGAAAAAATCCCCCCGATCAAATCGGATCAGCCAAAATTCGTAGAACTCTCACCCTATCTAAAAAGCTTGGATCTCAAGTCGTACGAGAGAAAAATGATAAAAAAAAGGTTTTTAAGTGCTCTTAATAACGACGTGAGAATCGTCCAACAAAACGGTCGCATCTATCTTGATTTTTCAAAATACGACTACAGCGACCTTTTGGCGCATTGAGACAGATATGGCAGAACCGATTCTCCCCGCCGTCGTACGCACGAAAAACATCTCCGAGGCACTAAGCGATTTTGCTGCGGAGAACTTTTTGCCGAGCGCAGAATGCGATTTTACGATTGATCGCATTGAAACATTTATTAAAACGGTACACGATCAAAACTTTAACAAATTTTACGGCAATGTATCCGAATACGATGAAGCGCGCCTTCTCAACGAGCATGTAGAGTTTCAGCAAATATACACCGTAACTATTACCCAAAAAACCGAGTGCAAACTCGACCTACTTTATAAAATAGAGTTTGACGCATATGCAGTGCACCCCAAACTTGTTTTAAGCAGCGAATCGAAAATCCCCTATAAAACCCACCAGCCCAAAGAGATTCTTATGCTTCTCTATAAAGAGCTAAACAAAATCAAAGCGCAGCATCATATGCTTATCCAGCTTTTTGATACTACGATGAAAAACAATCTTAAAGTGCTTACCAAATATATTTATGCAAATAAATTCAAAAAAAACGTAAAAATTGCTCTTTTTGACGGCGTCGAACCTGAGATGTCCAAACAAGGCAAAGTGATCTACTGGTTTTTAGAGAGGGAAAACAAACATCAGATCATAGAGGTGGAAGAGAACGAAATTTTGGTGGAATACAAAAAACCAAAATACGGTAAAAACGGCTTCAACGCTTACGGGCAAAGAATCGACAACGACCACTACACGAACCTCAGCGACTTTAAAGCGGAAATCGATCCCAATACTATTTATATAGAAGAGAATAACGACAAAAAGCTCTATCGAAGCAAGCTCAAAGGGTATGTTAACTTCGAAAACAATCTCCTCAAAGTCAGCAATAAGATAAATATCCAAAAACTCTCACGCGTCCAAAATGCCCTCGCAAAAGAGGAAGACAACAATATCGAAGTACACATCTCCCAAACCGATACCACCAAAGACAGCATCGGCGAGGGGGTCGAACTTATCTCCGAAACGATCCACGTAAACGGGCATGTAGGTGCCAAAAGCGTCCTTGAAGCGGTAAATCTTTATGTTCTCGGTGCAACCCACCAAGATTCGACCCAGTTTGCAAAACATGCCAATATCAACAGACACAAAGGGAAGCTCCGCTGCCATAACGCAAAAATAGCCTTACTCGAGGGGGGCGAAGTACATGCCACGAACGTCGAGATCGAATCGTGTCTCAACGGAACGATCTATGCGCAAAACGTCGTTATCGGAAATGTCAAAAGCAATCTTAAAGTATACGCCTCCCACTCCATCAGTATTAAAAACGTTAACGGAGAAAACAACCTCTTTAAGATCAACTACCAAGATATCCCCGTTATAACGAAAAAACTCGAATATATCACGCGTGATATCGAAGAACTTAAAGAGGAGCTTGAGGAGATACTACGCAACAAACGAGGGGACGCTGCAACGATTAAAGAAAAAATAGCCCTCCTAAAACAAGAGCAAGACACCATAAAAAACTCGGTCAAAACCTCTCAAATTGCAGTTGTTCAACCTTTCAAAGGGCTCAACACCATCATTTTTACGATTGATAGCAAGCACGAAATTATTTTTAAAACCGAAGAGAAAAGTTACCAACCTTTCTATCTCGAAATCACCGAAGAGTACGTTAAACTTCACCCGACCAACAAAATTCTCCGTTTTTAAGCTTTAGCTTTTTTTCTTTCCCCTAAGCCGTTTGTTTTTCATTGCCGTGAACAAACGGCTTTTTTGATTTTATTATTATACGGAAAACCGTGTATTAAATACATTAATCAGGTAAAATTATTTATTTTACCGTGTAAACCATACTAAATAAAATGTTTTAACTACAATTTTTATATGTTTTTTTATAATAATATGTATATTTAAGTATATAATCTGTACAATCTTTGAATGCAAATTCAAGACCTGTTTAATATCCTGCACAACTCATTAGAATCAAAAAATAATGGGAAAAAAATATCTCTTCAAGAGATGGCTAATCAACTAGGGATATCTATGCGCACATACCAAGACTGGAAACTCGGTCGCGCAAAACCCCAAGCGGCGAGTGCAGTGATGAAGATGCTGGGACAATTGGATGATGACGAGATCATCAGAGCCGTTAGAAAAATAAATAACCTCAAGGACTAAACAATGAGCGGAACATTGACGAAAAAGGAAAGAGAGGGGCTTGAAGATGTCTTTTTATCTATACATGCCAATACGAAAAAATATGACAGGATCAAAGAGATTGCAAAACTTTTCTTCGATAAAAAAGTTTCTATAGGTTTAGAAAATCTTTTTAGAAGAGTAAAAAAAGGGATAAAGCGAACAAATTTCCCCGATTTGGCAATGTTTTTACCAAAAACGAAGAAACATTTAAGGAAATAAACTATAAAGTATCTTCAGCTGAATTATTCAAAATCCCGAGTGTATGGGAGTTTTTGAATAATATCGGAAAAAATTTCATCCAAGGGTACGTTTATGAACAAAGCTCAATTCGTTGAATTAGTACAAGCATGCGGCGGGTATAAAACTAAAGTGGAAGCTGAAGCGGCTATCAAAGCATTTACTGAGGCTGTAACACAAGCTTTAATCAAAAAAGAGGATGTATCTCTTGTTGGTTTCTGTAGCTTCGAAGCATCTTTACAAAAAGGTAAAAGCGGTAAAGTTCCGGGAACAGACAAGTCTTATACTACAAAAGATAAAATGGTTCCTAAATTTAAAGCAGGAAAAGGTCTTAAAGACCGTGTTGCCGCTGGCAAATAATGCTTTTAGTTTGTCGTTTCATACGACAAACTAATCCCTTCATACTATGAATTTTTCTTTCCTTACTTCATTTTTTCAAACAGACAAAACTGTTTTACAAACTCCTGATTCGGTTTTACTAAAAAAAATCAAAAAAATAGCTCAAGAACATGATCTTTACCTTTTTCACAATAAAACGATCTACCATCACAATCTAAAAAAAACCATCCCTCTCGTTATTTTTCACCCTTACAAAGGGATCTTTTTATTTGAACACAAAGATTGGTCCTACGATGACCTCAAAAATGCAACCATAGAAAAAGCCACGAACGAACGCTCTTCAAAAGACAATCTTGCTTTTGAGTCGGTTCACGAGTTTATCATCCAAAAATACAAAGAACTCACCCACACCGACGAGCTCGCTATCTCCAACTTTTTGTTGATGGAAAACCTCGACACTCCTCAGTACGAGCATCTTCACGACTCGTTTAAAGAGCTGCTGCCGAAACATCGGGTGATATTTAACGATTCAACCCAAGAGGAGATTGTCGCAAAATTTGCCCTTGAGGAACATGCGTTACACCCTCTTCTCGATCTTGAAAAGATTATAGGGAACCTTTTTATCCAATATGCACTCTTTGATACACGAGGCAAACTTTCGGTTTGCACCCAAGAGCAAAGGGAGTTTATCGACGCATCCATCAAGGGGCACCAAACCCTTAGCGCAAAAACGGGCTGCGGCAAAACGAACGTTCTTCTTCTAAAAGCGCTCGTAGAAAAGCTTGAAAACCCCAAAAAGCAGATCACTATCATAGAACCCACGAGAATCGCATGCGATATTCTCAAACAAAAACTGCTCGCACTTATTGAACATGCCATCGTAGAGGTAAATCCCGTCTCTATCCAAATCATCACGCCGCTCGAGCTTGTCAATAAACATCTCCAAGCTTTGGACAAACCTCTTCTTAACGAACAAGTTATAATCGATCCTAAACTTTTGAGCAGAACCAAAAAAATAGCGGATTTCGTTATCTGCGACGACTCGGAACTCTTATGCGACCCGTTTTTGCAATACGTGCGGCTCATGCAAAAAAAAGAGACCCTTTTGCTTGTTACCAACCAAGATATCCCCACGCCCGATTACGAACTCAAACATAATTTCGTTTCTTTGGAAAAAAAGGTTGTTTTCAAACATGCCAACGAACATGCCAAAGCACTCCAGATTCTCAGAGAACTTTTGCAAACACACAAAGCGAAAGATATTTTAGTGATCTCCAATCCTTTATCGAAAGACAATTTATATGAAGACCTTGAAGGGTTTATAGAAGATAAAGCGATCTTATTAGATAGTTCCAAAAGTTTGCTTGACCAAGAGCTTGATTCGCTTCTTCTGGCAACCTATGAGCAGATAAGCGGTTTACATGCCAAGTTTGTAATTATGCTCGACGTTTGCGAAGCACACAAAGGGCAGATCGAATATGCACAAAATCTGGCGACCGAGACACTGTACGTAGTTTACGAAGAGTCATGCCAAGCAATAAAGACACTAAAGGAAAAATATGAAACCCAAAATGAGCGATCTTGAGTATAAAAAGTTCCTAAGCCCCGAGGCGTACCGCGTATGCCGCGAACACGGAACAGAACCCCCTTTTAGCGGAAAATACTACACCCATAAAGAGAAAGGTCTCTACAAATGTATCTGTTGCGACGCATCGCTGTTTGCTTCGGAAACTAAATTCGACTCGGGAACGGGTTGGCCGAGCTATTGGGAGCCTATAAAAGGTGCCCTGCGCGAGGTTAAAGATGCAAGCCACGGCATGATCCGCATAGAGGTACGCTGCGCCAACTGCGACGCACACTTAGGGCATGTATTTGAGGACGGTCCCGCCCCTAGCGGACTTCGTTACTGTATCAATTCGGTATGTTTAGATTTTGAAAAAAAAGAGGAAAAATGAAAAAAATTATCATTGCAGTTTTGCTGTTTCTAGGCGTACATGCCAACGCAGCACAGGCTAATCCGCGCGTTGTTTTAGAGACGACGCAGGGGAAAATAGAACTCGAACTTTTCCCCGACGTTGCCCCTTTGGCGGTTGAGAATTTTACGACCCACGTCAAAAACGGCTACTACGACGGGATCGCTTTTCACAGAATAATCCAAGGTTTTATGATCCAAGGGGGTGACCCTACCGAAAGCGGTATGGGGGGAGAGAGCATTTGGAAAAAAGACTTTAACGACGAGTACAAAAACAAAACCTTTGAAAAAGCGGGGATGCTTGCAATGGCAAACTCAGGCCCGCACACCAACGGCAGCCAGTTTTTTATCACCGTAGCTCCCACGCCGTGGCTTAACGGGCACCATACCATTTTCGGACAGATCGCTTCGGGCGAATCGATAGAGACCCTTAAAAAACTCGCATCCGTAAAAACAACGGGGCGCAACGGCGGCGATCGCCCTCTTGAGCGTCAAGAGATCATCAAAGCGTACGTAAAGAACTAAGATGGCAATCGATTACTACAATGCGGGAATGAACGCATACGAAGCAAAAAATTACTCCCAAGCGTACGAATTCTTTATCCAAGAAGAGACGAATCC
>JAQUCZ010000175.1 GCA_028685945.1 Sulfurimonadaceae bacterium
GTTTGCACGAGGGGCGCTATATCAAGATGCTCGATGCAAGCGACGAGAAAGTACCCTTCACCCTCAAAGAGTGCGGCGAAACGGCGCCGTTTGACTTTAGCAAAATCTGGTAATGCCCTCTAAAAACGTTCTGATTCGCTGCGATGCTTCAAGCGCCATAGGTACGGGGCACGTGATGCGCGACTTGGTGCTCGCACGAAGATTTGCCTCCGATTCCGTTGCTTTTGCCACGCGTCCGCTTGAAGGCAATCTCGATGCGCAGATAGAAAAAAGCGGGTACAAAGTGCACTCTTTAGACACAAACAGCTCTGAAGAACTCGGCGCGCTTATTCGCGAACATGCCATAGATTTGCTCATCATCGACCACTACGAGTTGGGGTTTCGTTTTGAAAAAACTCTCAAACGCGCCCACCCCTCTCTTACGATTATGGTGCTTGACGACACCTACGAAAAACACTTCTGCGACATTTTGCTCAACCACAACATCTACGCCCAAAAAAAGCGCTACAAACACCTCGTGCCCAAAGGGTGTCTGCTTCAATGCGGCGCGAAATATACGCTCCTGCGCGATGAGTTTTTAGACACTAAAGAGGTTGCAAAAAGCGACACTCTCCTTATCGCCATGGGGGGTGCCGATACGCAAAACTTGAGCTTTAAAATCTTGGCATGTCTCCCCGAAGATTTTTCTTGGCATGTACATATCATCACCACACATGCCAACAAAAACCTCGCACAACTCCAAGAATTCGCAAATGCCGACCCCCGCATTACGCTCTTTATCCAAACAAACGAAATGGCACGCCTTGCCAAAGAGGCGCGCCTAGCCGTTATCACCCCGAGTGTTTTAGCCAACGAACTCTATGCGCTCAAAACCCCTTTTATAGCGGTACAAACCGCCAAAAACCAAAAATATATGCGACGCTTTTTAAAACAAAAAGGGTACGGCGTTCTTAAAAAATTCTCGTGCAAAAAATTCAAAACCCTCATCAAAAGCCACATGCCATGAAAAAAGCTATCCTCATCACGAGTATCGGTGCAAAAATTCCGCTCATAAAGGCGCTACGACGTGCCAAAGATGCTTTTGATTCTACTTTTAGCATTATCGGGGGCGATACAAATCCTGATGCACTTGGACATGAGTTTGTCGATAGTTTTTGGCAGATGCCGCGACTCGAAGAGCTTCGTTTTGAGACGCTCCTCTCCTACACAAAAAAGCACGCCATTCGCGCCATCATCCCCACGCGCGACGCAGAACTCCCTTTTTTTGCCGCACACAAAAAAGCCTTAAAAGACGAGGGAATCAATGTTTTTGTCGCCGATGAAGATGCCGTACTTTTTTGCTACGACAAACTCCGCTTTTACGAACAAGACAAATGTACTTGGGCGATACCGACAACACTCGATATACAAACCCTAAGCGCAAAAAGTTTTATAGTCAAAGAGCGTTTTGGCGCGGGGGCAAAGAGCATGGCATGTAATGTCTCAAAAGCAGAAGCACTCGCACATGCCATGAAACTTCAAGAGCCGATATTTCAGCCTTTTATCGAGGGTCAAGAGTATAGCATCGATTGTTATGTCGATAGGTTCATGGCATGTAGAGGGGTTGTGGTGCGTTCGCGCGATCTCGTCGTGGATGGGGAATCGCAGGTAACGACCATCGTGCACGATGAGGCGCTCGCGAAAAGAGCCGCAGAGTTCGTTACATGCCATGGTATCCAAGGGCATAGCGTGCTTCAAGTGCTTAAAAATGAAAAGGGAACGTTCCTCATCGAATGTAATGCCCGTTTCGGAGGGGCTTCAACTTTGAGTGGATATGTAGGATTAAAGAGCTTTTTGTGGTTTTTGCAAGAGGCAGAGGGGGAAGATTTTGAGGTACACATCTCTAAAAAAATCATTCGCCAAGTGCGCAAAAACAAAGAGGATAGCTACTTTGAATGTTAAAGTCATCGTGTTTGATTTGGACGATACGCTCTATGATGAAATCACCTATGTCAAAAGCGGCTTTATGGCAGTAGCACACCACTACATGCCAGAAAACCCACATGCCATGTTTGCAAAGATGTATGAGATTTTAGAGCGTGATGGCAGAGGCAAAGTCTTTGATGCAGCCCTTACATCTTTTGGTTTCACCTCCAAAAAAGATGTGAAAAAAGCGCTCAGTATCTACCGAAGTCACATGCCAAAAATTTGCCTCAACGACGATGCCGAGGCGATGCTCAAATATTACGAACAGCAAAACATTCCGCTTTATATCGTCACGGACGGCAACAAACTCGTCCAAGAGAGAAAAATCAAAGCCTTGGGGCTGCAAAATCGAGTGAAAAAAGCTTTTATTACCCACCGATACGGTACAATCCACGCCAAACCCTCCCCCTACTGTTTCTTAAAAATCGCGCAGTTAGAGGGGGTAAAAAATGAAGAGATCGTCTATATTGCCGATAATGTCAACAAAGATTTCGTGGGGATAAAAAAACTCGGGTTTAAGAGCGTACGCATCTCGCAGGGGATGTTTAGAGATGCGCAAAAACCCGCGGAGTTTCAGGCACATGCAGAGATAGACTCGCTCCTCGAACTACAATCACTCTTAAAGGTTAGCAAGTGAAAATAGGCACTTTTGATTTTACTAAAGACGGCACCTTCATCATCGCCGAACTCTCTGCCAACCACAATGGAAGCCTTGAACTTGCCAAAGAGACCATCCGTGCCGCTGCACGTGCAGGAGCAGATGCCATTAAGCTGCAAACCTACCGAGCCGACACCATCACGCTTGATTCTAACAACGAAGAATTCATCATCAAAGGAACACAGCTTTGGGACGACCAAAATCTCTACGCTTTGTATGAAAAAGCTTACACTCCTTGGGAGTGGCATGAGGAACTTTTTGCAACCGCACGAGAAGTGGGACTTTTATGTTTTTCAAGCCCTTTTGACAAAAGTGCCGTTGATTTTTTGGAGCAATTCAACCCGAGTGCCTATAAAATCGCCTCGTTTGAGATAACCGACTACGAGCTCATCCGCTATGCTGCAAGCAAAGGCAAACCGATGATAATCTCTACGGGCGTGGCAACCGAGGAGGAGATAGAAGACGCCGTGCGCATCTGCAAAGCCGAGGGCAATCACGACATCATTTTACTCCAATGCACCTCCGCCTACCCTGCACCTCTTGAAGATGCCAACCTCAATATGATTCCCGATTTGGCGCAACGTTTCGGCGTGCTAAGCGGTTTTTCCGACCACACTTTGGGCATCGTAGCTCCCGTCGTAGCAGTGAGTTTGGGTGCGCGCGTGATAGAGAAGCACTTCATTTTAGACAAATCTATCCCAAGCGCCGACCAAGCCTTTTCGCTCGATGAAGCAGAACTAAAAGCGATGGTACAAGCAGTGCGCGACACCGAAAAAATGCTCGGAAAAATCGACTACACGCTCAATGAAAAGAGAGAACACAACCGCCGCTTTTGCCGTAGTCTCTATGTGAGTGAGCCGATTAAAAAGGGCGAAATCTTT
>JAQUCZ010000176.1 GCA_028685945.1 Sulfurimonadaceae bacterium
ACCCACGGAACAAGCGAAGACCCCTCCTATGCGCTCGATGAAGTGTTCAATCTTTTAAACGTGTATAAAACCTCCGAAGTGGTGCTTACTTTTTAAGACGGCATAGAGAACCAAAAACATGTTTTGCAGTATCTCGAGATTGCCGAGCATTACCACTACAGCGTCAACCACGAGCGCCCGCGCATCGAGTTTCAAAACGAGCTTTTTAAAGAGGTGTACCAGATACAATCGCTCCTCTCCCCTATAGAGCATCTCGATCTTGAACGCAGCCACATGATCACCGAAGCGCTTGCGATTTTGATCCATTTCGTGATCGAACACGATCTGTATATCGTGCAAAAACTCCACATGCCAAAGATTATCGACAACCGCCGTTTTATGTATCTGGGCAATAATGCGCTTGAGCAGATGGGGGTGGTTTCCAAAGACAAAAAAGAGTTTACCCTCCTAAAAATGCTCGATAAAAGTGCAACCGCCATCGGTAAAAGGCTTTTAAAAGAGCGTCTGCTTAACCCTATTATGGATGCCCAAGAGCTTGAACGCCGTTACAATCTTATAGAAAAGCTCTCATCGCACGTGCGTTATCTCGACGAAACGATGCGGGGAATTTACGATCTGGAGCGTCTGGCGCGCCGCTTGAAGCTTGGCAAACTCCATCCGTTTGAGATGAACCATATTTTCGATTCTATCGTTTGCGTCAAAGAGATTATGGCGTATAACAAAAAGCATAAAATCCAAAAAGCGCCGTTTCACGAGTCGGAGCTGGAGGAGTTTTTGCGCGACATCGCAAAAAGTATCGATCTGGACGTTTCGCGCAGATTTACCAACACCAGCGTAGATGAGAACTTTTTGATGCACGGGGTCGACGAAGCGGTCGATACCCTCGTGCACGAAAACTCGGTGATGCTGATCGCTTTTGAGGATATTATGAAGCGGCTTGAGGCGATGCTTGAAGAGAGCGGGAATTTGGGTACGAACTCGACGGTGACTCTAGGGCTTTTGGAGAAAGAGGGGTATTATATCTCGATGAGCAAGAACCGTTTTTCGCTTATTGAGAGTGCCTTTAAAAAAGATGAGGATTTTGCCAAGTTCAGCATCAAAAAACTCACCAACAACGTAAAAATAACCTCCGCTTTTACCGACGAACTCTCCGACAAGATCATGAAAAACCGCCGCAAGATCGTCAGCCTCGTTAAAGAGCGCTATACGCAGCTGCAAGGGGTGTACGACAGACGCTATTCGCTTCTTTTTGATCGGGTGATTTTGTATGTGGCGGATCTCGACGTAGGGGTGAGTTCTTCTAAAGTCGCTCAAACCTACAACCATGCCAGACCGATGATCGTAGAGACCCAAAAAGAGGAAAACTTTATGCAGATTATGCAGCTGCGCCATCCTCTCATCGAGGTGCAAGAGCGCGGCGGACTCTATGTGCCAAACGATATCGTGATGGGGGATCGCTCCTATATGGATCTGCCCCATCCTACCACCGTAATGCTCGATGTCGCGGTGCATGATGGACACCCCATTCGCGGGGTGCTGCTTTATGGGATCAACTCAAGCGGCAAAAGCTCTTTGATGAAAAGTATCGGAATCGCGGTTTTGATGGCGCAGGCGGGGTTTTTCGTAAGCGCTTCGGTGATGAAATTCTCCCTCTTTGAATCCCTTTTTACCTGTATCGTCTCGCGCGACAACCTTGCCAAGGGGCTTTCAACCTTTGCGGTGGAGATGCTCGAACTCAAAAACATCTTTAATCGCTCTAAAGTGCGCTCGTTGGTGCTCGGCGATGAGATAAGTCACGGTACCGAGACCCTCTCGGGGGTGGCGATCGTGGCAAGTGCGATCGGCAAACTCTCCCAAACGCGCTGCCTCTTTTTGTTTGCGACCCACCTGCATCAGCTCTCTACCATGCCCGAGATACGCTCTTTGGATAACGTGGTCGATCTGCATCTAAGCGTAGAGTACGACGAAGAGCAAGACAAGCTTCTTTTTAACCGTGTCTTACAAGCGGGAAGCGGCAGTAGTATCTACGGGCTCGAATTTGCCAAATCGCTCCATATGGACAGCGACTTTTTAGAGAGTGCCAACCGTATCCGCAAGCGCCTTGCAAACGATTTTGACGAACTTGAACTTTTGGTGAAGAAAAAAACGAGCAAGTACAACAAGGAGCTCTACATAACCAAGTGCGTTATCTGCGGCGCGCCTGCGGAGGATGTGCACCATATAAAGCACCAGTCTTTGGCAAATCGCGCAGGGTTTATAGGGCATTTTCACAAAGACAACAAACACAATCTCGTGCCGCTGTGTAAAGAGCACCACAACCAAATCCACGAAGGCAAACTCAAAGTAGAAGGGTTTGTGATGACCTCCAACGGGCTGGAACTTAAATTTGAAGCCCAACTTGCAAAGCCTAAAAAAGAGGCGGCGGACGAGCCTTTGATAAACCACAAAAAAGAGGAGGAGGAGCCGATGAAAAACGAAACCTCGAAAATCCTTTTGGACGATTGGTAAAAACGGCACATGCCAAGATATTCTAAACATAAAAATGTATAATGGAACTTTTTTATTACGAGGAGAACAGATGAAGAGTATGCGTAGAATGGTATTTTTTGCGGCACTGGCGGCGTTGACGTTTTTTGGCAGCGGATGTACGCAAGAGACCCAAAACAAAATAGGAAGAGGGATCCAAAACTGGACGGGAACCGACGGCGTTTTGGATATTTATATGGGTGAGAAGCTTGTACAGCGCTTTATCAAAATCGATAAGCTCTCCACCGCACAATCAACCCAGGGGGAAGAGGCGCGTAGCTACCGTTACGGCTACGGTTACCTCGATACCAATTTTAACTTTAAAGTAGATTCGGGCGAAAAAAGGGTCTATTTCGAGATAAGCGATTATGCGACGCCGTATATATTTTATGAAAACCCGGGTGTGAAGTGATGGGTATTTTAGAACTTTTTAAATATATGATCTCGTGCAAAAGCGAGACGCCGAGTGACGGGGGATTGCTTGAGTTTATCACGAACTATCTTCCCGATTTTACACCGATTCGCGTCGACGTAGGGGGGGTGAAAAACCTTTTTCTCTATAAAAAATTTGCCGACGGCGATCATCTGTGTTTTGCGGGGCACGTCGATGTCGTACCCGCAGGAAGCGGCTGGAACTCCAATCCCTACGAAGCGCTTGAGAAAGACGGCTATATTTACGGGCGCGGCACGCAAGATATGAAAAGCGGGGTTGCGGCGTTTGTAGAGGCGATCAAAGAGGTGCAAACCTTTCGCGGTACCCTTTCGATACTTCTTACCTCCGACGAAGAGGGGGAAGCGACCCACGGGACGATTAAGGTGCTTGAGTACCTTCAAGAGCACAACATGCTCCCCGATTATGCGGTGGTTGCCGAGCCTACATGCGAGGAGAAATTCGGCGATGCCATTAAAGTGGGGCGCCGCGGTTCGATCAACGGCTACGTCACGATCAAAGGGAAACAAGGACATG
>JAQUCZ010000177.1 GCA_028685945.1 Sulfurimonadaceae bacterium
ATGCCACGTTTGCCGCAAGGGTGTCTTGAAAAATATAGATACGCTGGCTCACCAAAGAGATATGGTTTTTATAGGAGTTATTTTCGTACTCTTTGATGTTGACGCCGTTGACGTACACGCCCCCCTCGTCGGGATCGTAAAAGCGCAAAATCATATTGATAAAGGTCGATTTTCCGCCCCCGCTATCACCCACAAGCGCTATCTTCTCCCCCGCATTGATAGTAAAATCGATCCCGTCTAAAATGTAAGCGTTTTCGTATTTTAAACGTACGTTTTTAAACTCCACATGCCTTATGTCGTCGTTGAGAATTCGCGCGCCGTCTTGAATGCGGCTTTTGGTGTCGAGTATCTCAAACACCCGCTCACTCGCGGCAATGGCGTCTTGGATTTTTGAATAGATGCTCCCGATACGACGAATCGGCTGGAATACGAGCCCCACCGCCGTTAAAAACGCACTAAACTCCCCGACGCTCATACGCCCCTCATACACCTCGCGACCACCCACAAAGATCACCGCAGCAAGCCCTGCCGCACCCACGATCTCCATAAACGGAGAAACAATCTCGCCCACGTACACCGACTTCATGTTGATCTTAAAAAACTGCCAATTTTGCTCCGAGAAACGCTGCATCTCATGCTTTTCGGTCGCATTGGCTTTGATGATCTCGGAGTTGTTGAACACCTCGGTCAAACGGGTCACGACATCGGCATTTTTTGCCTGTGAGCGGTGGGAATATTTTTTGAGTTTTTTGGCGATCATGATAAGCGGATAGATAATTACGGGCACCACGATCAAAGAGTAAAAAGCAAGCAAAGGGTTAAGATAGATCACGTAAACGATGAGGGCAACGACGGTCAGCGACTCCCGAAAAAGCTCGGGAAGCATGTTGGAGACGAAATACTGGATGCGACTGATATCATTCGTCACCCGAGAGATCAACTCCCCGCTGCGGTTAAGATATAAAAAAATCATATCCAAAGAGATAATCTTTGCCAAAAGAATCTCGCGAAAACGGGTGACGATATGCTGCCCGATATAGTTCATATACACGGTTTGCACGTAACGCCCGATCGATTTTATAAAGTAGATACCCAAAAGCATCAAAGGGATCTGATAGAGCATATCCTCTTTTTTGTCGATAAACATATCGTCCATAAGCGGCTGCATGATATGCGCCGTTGCGGCGGTGGCAGTTACGGTAAGCAAAATACCCAGCAAAACAAAGACGTACTGAAGTTTGTACTCTTTGATGTATGGCATGTAGCGTTTAATTGTTTGTTTCAAAAGTGTTCCGATAGATAGATTTTTCTTCGTATTCTAGCAAAAAGAAAAGAAAAGCTTGTTTAACAAAGATATTAGGGTTATGAGGCTATGATTTTGTGTTTTATTTTTATGCAAGGCTTTTACATTGAACCAAGAATATCCATTTCTTTCCCTAGTCGTACCCTGCTACAATGAAGAAGAGGTCTTAGAATATTTTTTACAAACTCTAACGCAACTATTACAGAAACTTAGTATAACTTATGAAATTATTTTTATCAATGACGGGAGTAAAGACAACACCCTGACTCAAATGGTTTTACTCAAATCACAATACCCTTGCGTGCGTATTTTAAATCTCTCTCGAAACTTCGGTAAAGAAGCCGCACTCACTGCAGGAATAGACCATGCACTCGGGGAAGTCGTCGTTCCCATGGATGTCGATCTGCAAGATCCCCCGCAACTTTTGGAACAATTTATAGAAAAATACCGAGAAGGCTACGATGTCGTTTTGGCAAAAAGAGCCGACCGAAGTTCAGACAGCTTCTTAAAAAAAATAAGTGCCGAGTACTTTTATAAACTTCACGGCAAAATCTCCGATATCGACATGCCTCAAAATGTGGGCGACTACCGATTAATGTCCCGCAAAGTCGTAGATGAACTAAAAAAACTTCCGGAAAACCAAAGATTCATGAAAGGTCTTTTTGCGTGGGTAGGCTTTAAAACTACAACGATCGAGTACAAAAGGGAACCTCGCTTCGCAGGAAAAACAAGCTTTAACGGTTGGAAACTTTGGAATTTTGCGATCGAAGGGATTACAAGCTTTAGCACGGCACCGTTAAAGATTTGGTTTTATATAGGGTTCATTACCGCGTTTGTTGCTTTTATTTTTGGAACATGGATTATCATCAAGACTCTTTTATTCGGTGTCGATAGCCCTGGATATGCTTCACTTATAACAGTCGTTCTCTTTTTGGGAGGAATCCAACTTATGGGAATAGGCATTCTAGGAGAATATATAGGCAGGATATATCTAGAATCGAAAAAACGTCCTGTTTATATTATAGAAGCTGAACTTTAAATATGAAAAAACTCGGCACCAAACTTTTTAAATACGGCATTTTAGGAATTCTTGCTACTTTAATCCATACGGGGATTGCTTTTGCACTCCTTCACTTTGAAGGCTTGACTCTTTTTACGGCAAATCTCGCAGGTTTTTTAAGTGCTTTTATTTTCTCATACGTAATGCAGTCCTATTTCGTATTTCAACATGCCATATCGTTCACGAAGGCTTTGAAATATTTCATCGTACAAGCAGGAGCATTTTTATCTGCTTATTCTCTCGCTAATTTTATGCAAACAAACCATTACCTGCAAACACTCATCATCGTATTTGCGCTCCCGCTTCTCACTTTTATAATCCACTCTTTTTGGACTTTCAATACAAAAGGCTCCCCTCATGCAGCAAAATAATTTTTTATTAAAGCACTATCGGCTTACTTTTTATTTTCTTTTCGTTGTAGGATTGATCCTCTCTTTTATGTATGCAAATAATCAAATTCTTTCAGGCGATCAAACCCAAATGCTTTTCAAAGGTTATATGGGTGCACATAACGGAACATGGATTCACTACGGCAACGCCGCAAGTGCCGTCGGCAACGTTCCCGGATCACTCTCTTCTTACATTGTGGGAATCCCTTTGGTTTTAATTGATTCTCCGTGGTCACCTATGATTTTTTTAATTTTTTTACGCATTATAGGGTTTTTCCTGATTGACCACGTGATTAAAAATATTTTTTCCCAAGAGATTCGTCTCACTTTTTTGGTTTTATACTGGCTGAACCCTTGGTTTTTATTTGAAAACATCCTTTACAACCCGACCTATCTTTTTTTCTTTGCGGCACTTCATTTTTGGTCGGCATACAAAATGCATAGCTCTAAAAATTTTTGGTATTCATTTTGGCATGTACTTTCCATAGGGATGGCATTGCAACTCCACTATTCTTGGATACTTTTAGTTTTTATCTCCCTTTATCTTTTTTATAAACGTTCTCTACAAATCAACTGGTACGGAATTTTCACGGCAGGAGAAGTTGTCATTGCCTCGCTCATACCTTATTTCTATGAATTATTAAATAACCAAGCGATCTCTGCCTCCCAACACAAAGACGATAAAGGGCGCTATATCGGCTGGGGAGCCGTGCATGTTTATCCTATTTTTAAAGCACT
>JAQUCZ010000178.1 GCA_028685945.1 Sulfurimonadaceae bacterium
CAATCGCTCGCTCGATATGGAAAGAATCGATTGCCGTAAGTCCGTGACGGATCGGCGGCACGAACCACCCCGACGCCGCGCCTGCGACTTTAGTCGCCAAGATAACGCTCTCGCGCGGTTTGGTTTTTAGCCATCTTCCGACGATCTCTTCGGTGAGTCCGCAAAGCTCTGCACTGGGCGGCACGGGGTAAAGCTCGGCGGTATCGTAAAAATTTACGCCCCTCTCGTACGCTTTATCCATAATCGCAAACGCCGTTTTCTCATCGGGAGTTTGTGTCCCAAACGTCATCGTCCCCATGCAGATAGGGCTAACGCGAAGCCCCGTTTTTCCTATGTATCTATACGTCATCTATTTCAACTCTCCCCAGTTTTTCCCTATGTTAAAGCTCGTTTTTAGCGGGACGTTGAGTTCCAAAACCGATTCCATTATCTCTTTAAATCGGCGCCCTACAACCTCCGCCTCGGCGGCATCCACCTCAAAAATAAGTTCATCGTGGATCTGTAAAAGCATTTTGGCGGGCAACTTCTCCCGTTTGATCGTTTTGGCAATCTTGTTCATACTCAGCTTGATAAGATCGCTCGCACTCCCTTGAAATACCGTGTTGACCGATTCGCGCTCGTAAGCGGCGCGAAACATAGGCGTGGCATGTTCGTAATCAAAATAGCGGCGGCGTTTAAGCAGGGTTTCGACATAACCGTGTTTTTTCGAGTATGCCACGATATGGGAGAAATAATCCTTCACCGTCGGGAACGACTCGAAATAGCGCTCGATAATCTCTTTTGCCTCTTTGGTACTGATCCCCAGCGTTTCGGAGAGTTTCTTCTGACCCATACCGTACAAAAGCCCGAAGTTTACCGTTTTGGCAACACCTCTTTTGGCATCGGCTTGTTCCTCCCCAAAAAGTGCCACGGCGGTTTGGCGGTGGATATCTTTGTCGTGCTTAAACGCATCCACAAGTACCCTGTCTTGGGAAAAATGCGCCAAGAGGCGCAACTCTATCTGCGAGTAGTCGATCCCTACGAGAAGTTTCCCCTCGGGTGCTACGAACGCTCGGCGTATTTTTGCCCCAAGCGGCGTTCTTGTGGGGATATTTTGCAGATTCGGGTTTTTGGAACTGAGCCGCCCCGTTGCCGTCCCCGTCTGGATAAACGAGGTGTGGATACGCCCCTCTTTATCTTCGCGCGCAAGCTTTAAAAGCGGCTCGATATAGGTCGAGGCAAGCTTATGCACCTCGCGGTATTCAAGCAGCAAAGGGATGATCTCGTGTTCGTTTTTAAGCGATTCAAGCACTTTTTCGTCGGTCGAGTAGCCCGTTTTGGTCTTTTTCCCCGCTTGAAGCCCCAAGGTCTCAAAAAGTACGACCCCTAGCTGTTGGGTGGAGTTTATGTTAAATTCACCCCCTGCGAGCGTATGGATTTTACGGGTGAGCTCCGTAAGATTGGTTTTTGCCTCCTCTAAAAAGCTCTCCAAAAAGGCGCAATCGACGTAGATTCCCTCTTTTTCCATCTCCATAAGGGTGGTGATAAAAGGAACCTCCACATGCCAAGCCTCCTCTATAAGTTCCCCCGCTTCGAGAAGTTCGAGTTTTTCAATAAAAAGCTTGTAAAGTTTGTAGGTCACGTAAGCATCTTCTGCGGCGTAATTACACGCATCTTCAAGCGCTACCGAAGCAAAATTTTCCCCTTTTTTTACCGTGTCTTTGTAGGCAACCATGGCATGTGAGAGATATTTTTGCGCAAGGTTGTCAAGCGCGTGGGACTCTTGGGGGTTTATGAGCCATGCCAAGATCATGCTGTCGTTGTAGATCGGAAGGCTCTCATTTAAAAAGCGGCTTACGAAATGGAGATCGAACTTGATATTGTGCCCCACGACCAAAGAGGCAAATATCTTTTTGATCGCCTCTTTGGCTTTTGCTTCGCTGATTTGCTTTGGCATGCCAAGGTAAAAATGCCCAAAAGGAACATAAAACGCCTCTTCGTCGTCAAAACAAAAACTAAATCCTACAAGCTTGTCGTTTTGGTAATCAAGCCCCGTAGTTTCGGTATCAAACGCTACGATCGTCGTGGCATCGAGCTTAGACAAAACCTCGTCGAGTTTTTTTTCGTCGGTTACAAGCGTTGCTCTAAAATCAACCCCGCTGCGCTCCTCTTCGATACGCTCTTCCACCTCTTGTTTGACGCTCTCTTGTTGCTCTTTGCTCACCATATTCTTGGCATGTAGCACCCGCAAGATGGCGTTTTGGTCGTACTTTACAAGCTCGTCGTAGATATTTAAAAAAGGATTTGCAACGTTCATTTTGCACGCTTCAAAATCAAAGCTCTCAAACGCATCGTCTCGCAGCGTTACCAGCTCTTTGGACATATACGCGCTCTCTTTGGATTCAAGAAGCTTTTTTTGGGTCGCACCTTTGATAACGCCGATATTTGCGTAGATATTATCGAGCGTGCCGAACTCCTCCAAAAGTTTTTGTGCGCCCACTTTGCCGATCCCTTTTACTCCCGGAACATTGTCGGCGCTATCGCCCAAAATCGCTTGGTAGTCGATAAACTGTGCAGGGGTGACGCCGTATTTCTCAAAACACGCTTTTGCGTCCACCGTGTTTTTTTTGATCGCATCGTAAAGTACGATCTTGCCGTCGTCTATGAGCTGGTAGAGGTCCTTATCGTGCGACACTACGCGGACGCGGTACCCTTTTTCTTTGGCGAATTTCACCACCGTGGCGATCATATCGTCCGCTTCGTAGCCGCTTTTGCCCAAAGATTTGTACCCCATCTTCTCGATCCACTCGATTGCCACGGGAAGTTGCAGGGTAAGTTCGGGCGGGGGGGCTTGGCGATTTGCTTTGTAGTTGGGGTCTATTTCGTTACGGAAAGAGGGACCTTTGGAGTCGATGGCAAAGATAATGTAGTCGCTCTCGTGCTCTTTTTGCAAAGAGGCGATAAAGTTGGTAAAGCCCGTCAAAAGCCCCGTGGGAAACCCCTCGGAGTTTTTAAGATGCTGCGGGAGCGCGTAAAACGCGCGGAAAAAAAAACCGAACGTATCTATGATCGTAACGGTTTTGCTCACGCTTTGCCCTCCATAATATCGAGCATCTCATCGATCGCATCTTCGAGTATCTCGTGGTTGTAGCCTGCATCGTGCGCTTTTTTAAGACCGAAGTTAATCGAGTTTTCCTCAAGCGGGCGGTTGATCGATACGATCGTTTTAATAATATGAAGCGCCGTCGCAAATTCACGCACCTCGGCAGGAGCGTTTGCGGGGGTGTCGGAGTACTGGATCATCACAACAAACTCTTTATCGAAGCCCCAATGCTCGAACACTTTTGCCGCAACCTCGGCACTCGTTACCTCCAAGTACGATTTTTCCACCTGCGGGATGTTGTTCGTACTGGCAATCTCCGAAGCAAAGCTGGTTACTTCGTCGTTTTTAAGCACTTCGTTTGCCAAAAGAATTTTTCCCGTC
>JAQUCZ010000179.1 GCA_028685945.1 Sulfurimonadaceae bacterium
CTAAAAACTAAAAGAGTGATGTAATTGCAAGGAGCACAATGAGGAAGCGTACATCGGTACATGAAAAGCGAAGCGAATTCAAAAATCATGGCATGTAAGCCCTAAAAACTAAAAGAGTGATGTAATTGCAAGGCGCACAATGAGGAAGCGTACATCGGTACGCGACGAGTGAAGCAACGCAGCAAGTGCGTCGCTATTTTAGTTTTTAGAAGTGTCTACGATTTTGTTTGCTGCAATCCATGGCATCATGGCACGTAGCTTAACACCCGTTTGCTCAATCAATGAAGCTCTTGCATTTGCACGCTCGGCATTCATTCTTGGATATCCTGCTTGACCTTCAAGAATAAAGTCTTTTGCAAATCTGCCGTCTTGGATCTCTTTTAAGATCTCTTTCATAGCCGCTTTTGACTCAGCATTGATAACACGTTTACCGGAAACATAATCACCGTACTCGGCAGTGTTAGAGATAGAGTAACGCATATCTGCGATTCCACCTTGGAACATCAAGTCAACGATAAGTTTAAGTTCGTGTAAACACTCAAAATATGCAAGTTCAGGTGCATAACCGGCTTCCGTTAATGTCTCAAAACCTGCTTGAACAAGTGAAGCAGCTCCACCGCAAAGAACAGCTTGCTCTCCGAAAAGGTCGGTTTCCGTCTCATCTTTGAAAGTTGTTTCGATAATTGCAGTTCTACCGCCGCCGATAGCACAAGCGTATGAAAGCGCTAACTCTTTTGTAGTTCCTGAAGGGTTTTGTCCAACAGCGATAAGGTCGGGGATACCGCCGCCGCGAACGAATTCTGAACGTACTGTGTGACCCGGTGCTTTTGGAGCGATCATTGTAACATTGATGTCGGCTCTTGGATGGATTCTTCCGTAGTGGATGTTAAAGCCGTGACCGAATGCAATAGTTGCACCTTGTTTTAGGTTTGGCTCGATCTCGTTTTTGTAAATTTCAGCTTGGTTCTCATCCGGTAAAAGGATCATAACAACATCAGCGTATGCAGATGCATCAGAAACTGTCATAACTTTGAAACCTTTTGCCTCAGCTTTTGCCCAAGAAGAGCCGCCTTTTCTTAAACCTACAACAACCTCTACACCGCTGTCTCTTAAGTTTTCAGCGTGTGCGTGACCTTGAGAACCAAACCCGATCATCGCAACTTTTTTGCTTTTGATCAATTCGATATTACAATCTTTGTCATAGTAAACATTTAATGCCATCATATTTCCTTGCATAGTATAAGCTCAAAGGCTCAAAAAATTTTTCGCATTATACTCAAATAAACTATAAATTTTTATTAGTCCAAACTTATACAAAAATGAAATTTTTCTCTCTTAATTTTTGAGCATGTATAATTGTCAAAAAATTTAAGGGGTTCAAGTGAAAAAATTCAACCTGTTTAAAGAGATTATCATCGTCGACAAGCCTGCACTGCTCCATGCCGTCAACGCTTCCAAAGAGTTTGCGATCGACATCTTCGGCAACGTGCACTACGAGCCTTTTCCTAAAAAAACGCCTTTTATTTTTCAAGGCAAACACGCCCCTCAGGCGGCTATTTCGCTTAGTCCATCCTCTGCTCCTTCCCTTGGCAACGTACTGGGAAAGAACTACCAAGTACTCGAAGATGAGGATCGTGTTCTAATTAAAGCGTTTTCAAACTGGCAGGAGATTATCAAGCGCAATCTCCAAGAAGCCTCTTACGACGATACCACTGCAGACGGCGTTAGCGAATTTTCGTCCAAAGATCTTGAAGATATCGGTTGGCATGCTACGGAGTTCAATATAGACTACCGAACGCTTGTAGAGGAACTAGAAGAAAAATGTGAGGGAATTTTACTCTGCATCGAGCAGGATGATCCTTACCAGTTTAGCGGTCTGGGGTTTTTAAGCGACGATACACATGCCAAAGAGGTGCTTTTTGATTTTTGCCGCTCTAAAATTGAAGAGATGATGCAAAACGACGCATCGTATGCACCGCAAAACCTCACCGAAGACGAGAAGGAAGCGGCACAGTTTTTCGGATTGCTTCACTAAAGGGCACCTCTAAATAGAGAGTAGTTTCCTCTCTATTTGGATTTTACTCGGCGGCGACTTTCCACTCGTCGTTTATACGTTTAAGGACAAACACTTGGCTTGTTTTATGGTTTGAAACGCTTTTTGTCGTAGCGTCGATGTCGGCGATCTTCGTCGTTTCTTTGCAGTTGACATCTTTTAAAAGCGCGATATTTTTTTCAAATTCGCTTTTACCGAAATCGGTCGCGAGTGCCGCTTGCAGCATAACATCCACTTGTTCGAGTGCTTGTGCAAATTCGGGTTCGGCATACTTTTTCATCCCTTGCACGTCACCTGTTTTTGCAAGTTCGCACATCGCATAAGCAACCTCTTGGGCGTCGTTTGAACCGCAGCCTGCCATCAAAAAAGCGGCAGCTATGCTTGCCGACAAAATTTTCATTTTCATTTTTTATCCTTCTCAATTATCAACAAGCAAAAACAAATGCCGATTGTTAAGAAATAGTATCGGTTTCTCGCTAAAAACGCTCTTAAAGCGTTATTTCCGTGCTGCCAAAAAACGCTGCAATATAATCATCGCAGCGATGGAATCGACTCTTCCGTCTCGCACGTACTTGATCTCCCCTTTCATAGCCTCTTCGGCTTCAAGGGAACTTCCCGCTTCATCCTGATAAAACACCTCTCCCTTAAACTCCAACAATGAAAGAAAATGTGCGATGCGTCTGCGCATCTCCTCTTCGGTCGCACCCCCCAAGGGGATCCCTACGACCAAAGCATCCGCTTCCCACTCTTTGATGGTTTTTTGTACCTCTGTTGCCGCTTGATTACGGTTTTTTCGTAGCACGGCAGGCAGGGGAGTAACCACGTCTTTGTGCGCCGCATAGGCAAGCCCGATACGCTTGAGCCCTAAATCGATTGCAATATATTTCACCTATTTTCCCAAACAAAACGAACCGAACATCTTATCGAGCATCTCGTCGTTTTCAAAAGGTCGGGTGATACTCGCCGTCTCTTTGATCGCTTCGTTAAGATGAAACGAAAATATCTCAAGTTCTTGATCTGCCAAGGGAACGAACGCATCCTCGATATTTTGGAGCGTTTTACTCACCGCTTCGATTTGGCGTTGCGATATCAGCATCATCTCGTCACTGCTTTGGGTTGCGTCCATAATCGCTTCAAGCAATGCAATAAGCGGCACGCCCCCCTCTTTAGTATTGAGCGCCAAATCAAAAACAATCGTATCGTTTTGGAATCTCTCTTGTAAATCGATCTTGTTTTTGACAAAAACCACTCTTTTATCCTTGGCATGTGTCTCGATTAACGAAAGAATCTGTGCATCTTCGCTATCAAACGCACGCGAAGCGTCAAAAAGCGCTACGACGATGTCGCTTTGCACGATAGCTTCGAGACTTCTCTCTATACCGATCTTCTCTATCGCATCGTTTGCTTC
>JAQUCZ010000180.1:0-2038 GCA_028685945.1 Sulfurimonadaceae bacterium
ATGCCGGAAAACGGAGGGTTTCATAACCTGATTTTGGCAAAGATGAAGACCCTTTATAAAGGACATGCCAAACAATTTATGCATGCGTTTTGGGGTTCGGGGCAGATGAGTTTCGTCAAGCATGCGATATTCGTCGATGAAAATGCGCCCAAACTTGAAAACTACGAAGCGTTGGCAAGCTATATTTTGGATAGATTTACCCCAAAATCGATGTTCATTACCGAGGGGATACTCGATGCGCTCGATCACTCCTCTCCCGAATCTTTGGTCGGAGGTAAGCTAGGGATCGACGCAACGGCGGCACATAAGGTAGAAGCACCTCAGTTGCTAGGAGACGAGGAACTCTTAAGTGCAGTGCAAGAGTTGATTCCCCAAGCGAGTTCGCTGCATCAGTATATGCGGCGTACGAAAAATCCGATCACCGTGATAGCGGTTAAAAAATCGAAGAACGTGCGCGAATATTTTGAAGCGCTCATCCCTTTGAGCCAGCATTTAAGGATCGTGATCTTTGTCGATGAAGCGAAGAACGACGTTTTCAACCCTTATATGCTGTTATGGCGCGTAACCAACAATATGGATGCGCAACGGGATATTTTCGTATCGGGTCTTTTGGTCGGGATTGACGGAACAAATAAAAATTCGTTCGACGGATTTACCCGCGAATGGCCGGGAGATGTAGAGTGTACCCCCAGCGTGATCGAGTCTTTGAAACAGCGAGGCATTTGGGATCTTGAAGAAAATCTTCAAGAGAAGTATCAATTATAAATACCTATAACAATAAGTTATTGAAAAAAGAGATTCTAAGGTTGGTATAATCTTTGCTAATGTATTATCTAGCACGATAATAACAGAAGGTATTTAAGATGAACAAGAGTTTTCGATTTGCTTTGTTGGGGGTGTGCTTGGTGGGTCTTCATTTAGATGCTGCGGTGTACAAAGGACAAAGGGAATATATCAAGCAGTGTGTTGATTGTCATAGCTCAGGTCAGGCTTTCGTAGGAAAAAAAAGAATCTACGAATGGGAGGAGTTGATGGAACAAAAAGGGAAACCCTTGGCACAAATCCATCAGGAAGCAAAAGAAGCTCAAGAGTCCGTCGAATATTTTGAGAGCAAAAGATTCGAGAAGATGTCCAAACATCTTGAAGATTTTTTCAAAGAATACGCAAAAGACAGCGGTAACGTCCCCGCCTGTAACTAAACCCAAAGAGATAAGGATACTCCCTATCTCTTTTTTATCCCTCTTTAATAGGCTTTTTACTACAATATCTTACTTTTTTTAATTGGAGAAATCATGGATAAAATGTGGTCGGGTCGTTTTTCTGCAAGCGCTTCGAGTTTGCTTGACCAATTTAACGCTTCTATAATGTTTGACAGAAAGCTTTACCGCGAAGATATCGAAGGTTCTATAGCACATGCCACGATGCTTGCAAAACAGGGCATTCTCACCGACGAGGAACTTTCGCAGATCAAAAACGGTTTGGCGCAAGTGCTCCAAGAGATAGAATCGGGCGAGTTTGAGTGGAAAATATCCGACGAAGACCTCCATATGGGGATCGAGAAACGGCTCACCGCACTTATCGGCGATGCGGGGAAAAAACTTCACACCGCGCGCAGCAGAAACGATCAGGTAGCAGTTGATTTTCGCCGTTACGTTTTGCGCAAAAACCTTGAGATCACGGATGCTATTAAACTTTTGATGCAAGAGATTTTGATCGTCGCTTCCAAACATACCGAGACGATTCTCCCCGGAATGACCCATTTGCAGCATGCCCAACCGATCAATTTCGGATTTCATTTGTGTGCCTATCTTGCGATGTTCAAGCGCGATATTGAAAGGTTCGAGAGTTCCCATAAACGCAACAATGTCTCCCCTTTAGGGTGTGCGGCACTTGCGGGCACGCCTCATAATATCGACAGAGCGTACACGGCGGAACTTTTGGGCTTTGAAGACGTAAGTGTTAACTGCCTCGATACGGTAAGCGACCGTGATTTTGCTTTGGAGATTTTATTTAACATCTCTACCATGATGATGCATAT
>JAQUCZ010000180.1:2138-3452 GCA_028685945.1 Sulfurimonadaceae bacterium
TCCCATCAAAGCGATATGAAATTCGAGGCAAAAACCGAAAAAAGTGCTTTCGTGATCGATTGTCCCGTGATCTCTCCGTTGGAGTATTTTTTGGCGGGGCTTATCACATGCAGTGCAAGCGATGTCGTACTTTTGCCCAAAAATCAGGGAAAAAATATCTCCAATCTTAACGTAGAGGGGGAGGTTGTCCGCAACGAAACGCAACCGAGAAAGTTTAACGAGCTGCATCTTACCTATAGTTTCGATTCCGATGCGGACGACATTATGGCCGCGCGCTGGGTGATGGCGTCTTTGGAAACCTACTGCTCAACTATCAACACCATCCGCGATACCACCGCCATCAGTTATACGATTATCCACAACGCTAAAACGATCCGCGAAAACGAAAAGATGATCTCGGGCGGCGGCGCGACGATCGACCTTGGAAAAATCGAATCCTGCCCCGGTTAACACTCTTGGCATGTAGGAAAATTACATGCCAAGGCTGTCTCTTTCTTCATAAGGTTTTTTGGTGAGAATCCTCGTGTCTCTTAACCCTCTACCTACCGTAAAATGGTAAAGTACCTGATAGAGGTTTGATTTTAGTCCCAAAAAATCATGCATCACGTCGTCCAAAAAACATCCGATTCCCGTACCGCTTAGCCCTTGCGAGGTTGCCTCAAGGTAAAGCTGTTGCCCGATGGCGCCGCATTCCCAATAAAGCTCCCTATAGCGGTGTGTACCGCAAGCGAGCAGCTCTTGGGCAAAAGGGGCAAGCATTCCCAGAGAAAATGCCCCTTGGCTTGCGATATCTTGCGAGCACGATACGTTTTTGGCAAAAGTTCGCATATCCCCTAAGCGTAAAAGGTAGAGACTCGGCAGTTTCTCCTCCCAAAGAAATTCGCTTGAGAGGTTTTTTTGCAACTCTTGGCATGTAAGTGCGTCGCGTATGAAGATATAAGCCCCTTGGGGCAGTTCTGCGACGTCGTGGATAAAAAGGATGAGATGCACACTTGAGGGCAACCCTTCAAAACTCCCTCGGGTACTCTCTAAAAGGGTGCGAAACTCTTCAAGCGTGATGCGGGTATCGCTTTCGTCCATCGCCTGTACGCTTCTGCGCCATAGAACGATTTTGCCCGATTCGGTAGTCACGTTACGTGCCAAAGGGGTGGGCAAAACGCTTGGCATGTGGGAAAAATTTCCCGAAGTTGCTTCTATTGTCTCTTTGATAAGCGGCCAATTTTGATACGCCGTTGCCACGCTATTTGCACGGCTTTCGTATTGTGTAGGCAATGAGCCAAGCAGCGGCGAGAGATCGGGGATCGCCTCGATAGG
>JAQUCZ010000181.1 GCA_028685945.1 Sulfurimonadaceae bacterium
CTTTTACCTGTAGGGATAGATGAGTTTTTCACCCTTTTTTTAAAAAGATTTAGACCTAAAGAAACGCCTAAATCTTTTGAAGCTTCTATCTCATAGATTGCTTGTTGTAAATCTGATTTGAGAAGTTTATATTTTTTGGAAAGTGCTTTTGCTTCTTTGAGAAAATTATCGCTAAATAAAATCTTCAAAGCTCATCCCAAAGTTTTTCTATGGGCTGGATTTTGCCTTTTTTTACATCATCTAAACCCATAGAGATGGATTGTATCATCTCATTGGCTTCTAGAGTTTTTAAAGCTTCTACCATTTTTTCATACTCGTCTTTTGAGATAATTACCGCTTCTACCTTGTTGTTTTTTAAAATTGCTAATTTTTCTACGCTGTTTTCTTTGATTTGACCAAGGTATTCACCAAATCTTTTAGCCATTTGAGATGATGCTATGAGTTCATTTGTTGCATAAGTGACCACAATATACTCCTTGTAATTTTCCGTATTATTTTACTCGTATTGTACAGCAGAAAGATTAAAATTAAACTCATTCATCTCTCGACAAAGCCTCTCTATACTTAGCGCAACCCGATGGGACGGGATGTGAATGTAGGGTTCGTCCACAATACTTATGCGGTTATTTTTGCTCGCCTCGGTGGGGATTGCATGCCATGCTTCAAGCGCTTTTTGCTCGTTTACGTTTGGGTTGGAAGCGCGTGAGTGGAGAATAATGATCTGCTGCGGATTAAGAGCGATGACGTTTTCATAGCTCAGACGCGGTTGGGCAGTGAGGGTGCTTGTGTAGGCATTTGTATGTCCACATGCCATGATTATGTCGTCGAAAAAGATATTTTTCCCTGCTATGTAGATACCGCTTCGTAAATCCTCGTGTAAGCCGTAAACAATCATCACGCTGTGGGGCGCGGTGTTTTTCTTGGCATGTAAGAGGGCGTTGTCTATCGTCTGTGTGAGGTTTGCATCGTTGGCATGTACCTCTTTGGCGATGGTTTTGATGCTTGCTTTAATATCTTCGAGGGTTTTAAACTCCAAAGCAACCGTTTGAATACCGAAATGTTCAAGCTTTTTTAGTGTCGGCGCGACGTAGCTCTGCCCAAAAACAAGAGTCGGGCGCAGGGCGATAATCTTTTCGAGATTGGGGGTTTCATACCCGCCCACCACGGGGATATTTTGCGCCTCTTTGGGGTAGAGCGAAAACGCGGAGGTGCCCACGATCTCCTCACCCTTGCCCAAGGCAAAGAGAATCTCGGTGATCGAGGGGCTAAGAGAGACGATGCGCTCCTTGGCATGTGCGAGCATGCCAAGGAGGAGAAAAAGGAAAAAAAATCTTTGCATCTGCCTAGTACTTGAGTTTAAATCCAACCGATGCCGTCGTGGCAAAGTTCACGGGGTAGATGGCGTCGTCTTCTATCCAAAGGGCGTTTTTTCGGTTGAAGAGGTTGTTTATTTTAGCGAAAATCTCCCAATTATCTTTGGCATAGCTCGCACTTAGGTCGGTGGTCGTAAACGCTTTTTGTTTTTGCGCGAAGTTGTTTGCAAAATCGTTCACGGCGTAGGCTTTGGAGCGGTAGATTTGGGTGAGTGCAAGCGTAGCGCGGGGGTTTGGCATGTAGCTAAGGGTTGCTTTTGCGTTGTGGTTGCTCACGCCCGGGAGTTTGTTGTTTGCGTAGTTTTCTTCTGTATCAATAGTTGCTTGAACATAGTTGTAGTTAAAAACAGCATTAAGTTCTTCAGAGAGAATCCATTTATCGTAGATATCAACACCGTATTTAGAAGAGGCATCTATATTTGTGTTTACATAACTCATAGGTTCTAAGTAAATTTCATCTTTGAGGTCTATGTAATAAACGGAGATTTTCAGCTTGTTTGACGGCGTTATATTGTTGTACCCGAGCGTGAGGGTGTCGCTTTTCATAGGGTTGATAAAACCGTTAAAAAGCACCGTACGTGTAAAGGTAGGGGCAGGGTATGTAATAGTGAAAAACCTGTCGATGTCGGGCGCTTGGTACGCATGTGCGTAGCTTGCAAAGAGGGAGTTTTCTTTGTCAAAAGCGTAGTTGTAACCGAGTTCGGCGCCGTAGAGGGTGTGTTTGTCTTCAAGATTTGTCGTAGCATCGTTGTAGCCGTAGGTGACTTTTTCGCCGCGAACTCCCGCTTTTATGGCATGTGCGCCAAAAGTTGCACGGGTGATGAGGTAGAGCGCGATGTTCTCTTTGGTGGTTTCGTTTGTCGGCGCGTAGGATGTGGCATGGGAGTCGCGCGTGCCCTCAAAAAGGTCGGCGCCTAGGCTGAGTGCAAAGGTATCGTCGTCAAAATCGAGGCTGAGTTTCGCCGAGTCGTAAAGGTAATCGGCGCGCGAATCGTAGGTGACGTACTCCGATTTTTTCTTTTCGCGGTTGGCATCGAGATTGAGCGAGAGGTATTGGCTTGGCATGTAGCTTACTCCCGCACTTAGAGCGTTTGTCGCGTATCTTTGACGGTTGGCTCCCGAGTTTGTGGCACCCGCTTGGGTCGGGTTTGCGTCGTATTCGCTTTGGGTGAGGTAACTCCCGTAAATCACGTCCGAGCGGGAAAACATCGCGCCGTAGCGAAACTCTAAGCTCTCGTGCGGGTTGTAGGTGAGGGCAAAAGTACCGTTTGTAAGCTTGTTGCGGTCTTTGTTTCCTTCGCCATCGATCGTGCGGATACCGTCCGATTTTTTGGTTTGCAGCCCTGCGCTAAGTGCGAATTGTTCTTCGCGGTGCCCAAGATACGCCGAAGTGCCGAAAGCTCCGTACGCGCCGCCGAAAAAGGCAAACTCTTTGTCGTTTGTTTGTTTGGTCGTGATGTTGATAACGCCCGCATTCGCGCCGTCTCCGTTTGCAACGATACCGCTTGATTTGATGATCTCGATCTTTTCTATCGACTCGGGGGCAACGGAGCTTAGAAGCTGCGGGATCATATCTATGTTGTTAAGGCGTCTGCCGTTTATGGTAACGACGATATTTTGGTACCCATCACCTATGCCGTAGCCGCGCATGTCGAGTTTTTGGGTAAAAGGGTTACCGTAGCTCGGCATAGCAATAAGCGAGGTTTGGGTGTTTAAAAACTCGTAAAGGTCTTTGGCATGTGCGTTTTTAATATCCTCCGCCGTGTAGATTTCGACCGCTTCGGTCGCTTGAAGCTCGTTGGATTTGAGCGGCGTCGAGGTGATCTCTAGGGGTGCGAGAATTATGGCATGTTGGGCATAAAGCGGCGTAAGGGCGGCACATGCCAAGAGCGAAAAGGTAAGTGTTTTTTTCATAGTTTTCCTTAGTGTAATAGATGTTTTTTGCGTGAGAAAATCATGGCATGCGGCGGCGAGATAGCGCTGTTGAGCGATTTGAAGTAGTTGAAAAAGTATTTTTGATTGGGGTGCAGACGGAGGATTTTACGTGTTTTTTTTAAAAAATAACA
>JAQUCZ010000182.1 GCA_028685945.1 Sulfurimonadaceae bacterium
CTCGCGGGAGAAAAAGCTTTTAAAGGCGCCGATATGGTCGGTGAGGTCGAGCTGATCCAAAAGAGGATCGAGTTTGGAGGCGGGGGCGTTCATGCTACTCTTCGCACGCCGAAGCGTTGATCATACGTCCGTAGTAGGGGCTCTCTTTTTTGCCGATGAAGGTAAAGGTGCCCACGCTTAAGGTAAAGTTGGTGCTGTTGACGTCGATCCCTTCACATTTGACTGTTTTGTTTTGTTGAAATTTCGTCGTTATTGCAAGCAGTTTTTGGTTTTGCGCGTCGCTGTAGGAGTTAAAAGCAACGGCAAACATAATCACCGCCGTAACGATCGCCGTGACGCCGATCTTCTGCGATTTACTCAGTTCGGTGTAGTAATGCAACACCGCAAAAAAAATCGCGACGATAACGAGTCCGAAGATATATCCCATTAACTAGCTCCTCGAATTTGGTAGGTGATGTCGCCCGCGCCGAAACCTATAATAAGCCCTTTGTCGATCGTTTTAAGCTCTTCGTGGTTTTTTACGAGGGTGATTTTGTTCTCCGAGCGTTTGAGCGTATCGGCAAGCGTGAGGTTGTAGTGTTTAAAACGCTCTGCAAAGTCGATCTCGCGCGTGGCTTCCCCTGCCGCCCACACGGGCAGAATAATCAGCTCCTGCGCACCTTCGAAACATTTTGTAAACTCTTCGAGGTTGTCGATGGTTCTTGAGTATTTATGAGGCTGCCAGATAGCGGTGATTTTGTCAAACCCTTTGAGGTTGGCGTACTCTTTTACCGCTTGAAACGTTGCACGGATTTCGGTCGGATGGTGCCCGTAGTCGTCGATAATGACGCTCTCTTGCTGCATCCCTACGATATCGAAACGTTTTTTGATCCCTTTGAAATTGAGGATATTGGTGCGGATCTCTTCGATATCCATCGATTCGTGCGCCGCTAGTATTGCCAAAGAGGCGTCGATGGCGATATGGCGCCCAAAGCCCCAAACATCGAAAGAGCCTAACTCTTTGAGCTCGAAGCGGGTGTGGGGTTCGTCGTTGATGAGCACAAACTCGATATTTTTGATATCTTCGCTCGGATAGAGCCAATGCGCCTCGACCTCCCCTTTGAGTTTTGCCAAAAACGGGTCTTCGCCGTTGAGAACGCGGCACGGAGCCGATTTTATGAAGGTTTTATAGGTTTCGTAAAAAAGCTCGTAGTTGTAGTCGTAGTACTCCATATGTTCGGGTTCTGCGTTGATGACGATGGCACAATGGGGGTTGGAGTTGATAAAACTGCCGTCGCTCTCGTCCGCTTCAAAGATCATCACCTCCGAAGCCGCGTCGTAACGCACGTTGGAGCCGAACGCTTTGGACTCGGCACCGATAATCGCCGAACCGTTCATAATGGCGGCAAGTATCGCCGTCGTGGTGCTTTTGCCGTGGGCGCCCGCAACCGAATAGACTTTTTTATCGCCTAAAATTTTGCTCAGCGCTTCGCGTCGTGCAAGCACTTCGATCCCCTTGGCATGTGCCGCTTCCACTTCGGGGTTGCTCGGGCGGATAATAGCGGAATGGATCACCAAATCTTGGTCGGTGATAGCCTCGGCGGCGTGGGGTACGTTGGTTTTGATACCGAGTTTTTCGAGCTTTTTGGTAATCGCACTTGCGGCGATGTCGGAACCGCTTACTTCGTGCCCTTTAAAATGCATATACTGCGCTAATCCCGAAATACCGATGCCGCCGATCCCTATAAAATGTATCTTCATCTTAGTTACCCCCGTCGTTTTGGGAGTTCTCTAGCAATTTTTGTGCCGTTTTTTGAAAGCGGCTTATGTAGAAGGTTCCCGCTTCCTGCGTCGCTTCGACGTCGGCGATGCTCTCTAAAAACTCCTCTAAAGGGAGTTGCTGTTCGCTTGCTAAGCGGTGGATCGTGAGGGCTTTTGAGAACTCTTTGTCGTTGCTAAGCCCGCCGAGTACCTCAAAAAGCGCCGCAGCATCGTGAAAAACACCCGCGCTGTAGTGCTCTATGGCGTATTCGTACAATGCTCGCAAAGTAGCAAAATCCTGCACCTCCTGCATATCCATCACACGGGCTGCTTCGAGGGTGTCGGTGAGTTTCTCGAGTGCGAGGTCTAGGATGTTTGCATAAAACGCATGGAGCGTCTCTTCGTCGAAAATTTCGTGTGCTTGACCTTCTAAAATGTATAAAGAAGCGATGTCGCCGTTTTGTTGTGCGTGAAGCACCTCTTGTTTAAGTTGTTCTTGCGTTTTAGCCATCTAAGCACTCCTTGATGCGAAGCAGTGCATCTCTTGTTTTTTCTTCCTCTTCCACAAGCGCGATACGGATAAAATCTTTTCCGGGATTGACGCCGTTTTTATCTTCGCGGGCAAGGTAGGCGCCCGGAAGCACTTTGACGTTGTAGTCGCGGTAGAGTTTTTTCGTAAATTCGAGAGGATTTGGGACTTTGAGCCACAAATAAAAGGTCGCTTCGGGAACGGCGGTGCCCAAAATCTCTTGAGCGAGGAGGAAGTTGTTTTTGTAGATTTTGCGCGCACTCTCTACGTGCTCTTCGTCGCTCCATGCTGCAGCAGCGGCGCTTTGCAACGGTAACGGGACGGCGCATCCGATGTAGGTGCGGTATTTCATGTACTCTTTTAAAACCGCCGCATCCCCCGCGATAAAGCCCGAGCGAAGCCCCGGAGCGCTGGAACGTTTGGAGATAGAGTTGATAACCAAAATATTTTTAAAACTTTCGTTTCCGCATGCCAAAGAAGCTTCTAAGAGCGAGGGGATAGGGCGGTCGGTATAGATTTCGCTGTAACATTCGTCGTTGATGAGCATAAAATCGTGCTTAAGAGCGAGTTTGACCCACATGCCAAGCTCTTCGAGGCTTAAAACCGAAGATGTCGGGTTGTTCGGGGAGTTTAAGATCACGAGATCGCAACGGGAGAGTTCCTCTTCGTCGATGCGTGGTTTAAAGCCGTTTTGCTCATCGAGGTTAATAAAAACGATGGATGCGCGGCTTGCAATCGCGGCACCTTCATAAATCTGGTAAAAGGGGTTCGTAAAAGCGATCACGGGCTCTTTTTTGTTAAAAAGATAAAACTGCGGGAAGTTAAAAAGCACTTCGCGCGTCCCGAACGTCGGGATAATCTGCGCGTCGCTCAAAGTGACGCCGAAACGTTTTGCGACAAACGCGCGTTGTGCTTCGCGCAGGTTCGCTTCCCCCGCCGTTTTTGGGTATTTGCGAAGCAGATCGGAGTGGTTGCACAAAGAGCGCTGAATAAAAGCGGGTGTTTCAAATTGGGGTTCGCCGATTGTCAAAGTTGCGGCTTTGTACGCCGCGTTTGGGGTAATATCTTCTAAAAGAGTCGTTAGTTTTTCAAATGGATAGGGTTCAAAATGCATCGTTTATAACCGCCTTATAAAAATCGTGATATTATAGCCAAACTTGCTAGGTTTA
>JAQUCZ010000183.1 GCA_028685945.1 Sulfurimonadaceae bacterium
AACATAGGCAAACATCCGCCAAGCGGGTTCGCACCGTGCTTTTTGTACATCTCCATCACCGCGGCATTCATACGTTTCGGATCCCCTTTGTATTTAGCTTGGATCTCTTTGATTTTCGGTGCAATATCTTTAATTTTTTGCATCGATACCATCCCTTTGTAGGTCAAAGGATAGAGCACGATTCTAATAATGATGGTTAATGCGATAATCGCCCATCCCCAGTTGCCGAAAATACCGTGCAACCATGCCAACAAAGTAAAAAGAGGCTTCGCGGCAAAAGTAAACCAGCCGTATTCTATCGCATTGACCAAAGCCGGATTGATCGCTTCAAGCGTTTTATACTCTTTTGGCCCTATATATCCGTGAAACGCCATTGTAGGAAGCGCATCGAAATAGATGATCGGGTTGTCGTTTTTGTCACGCTCTACCACGATCGCAGTATCTTTTGCAAATCCGTACATAAGGGTCGCGGTATATTGATCGAACGCAGAGATAAGCGTTACGCCGCTAAATGTTTTTCTCCCCTCTGCATCGCCGTCCTCGATAATCGTTACGATATCGTCGTCGGTATACACCATCGCCCCGGCAACCGTCATCATCTGTTCGGTAATCTCGGGTCTTTGTCCGAGATATACGAAATAGCGTTTGTCTTGAGAAACGTTGATCTTCACGTCGTAATGACCGTCGGCATAGAATGTCAACTCTTTTGTGACCGTAAGATTTGAGAGTTTTTGGGTCAAAGTGACTTTTTGTGCCGCGTCGCCCAAAGCGATCTCGCTTACGTTTGCCGTATAAGGAACGCTTAACGCTTCTTTGTTAATATCTTCCTCGACAAAACGTACCAAAAGCGGTTTCGTGCCAAATGCGGGGATAAGTTCTGCATGTTTGTCGTCCCCGTCGTTAAACTTATCTTCCAAAAGAACTTTTGAAGAGATTCTTCCCAACGTATCGATTTTAAGAATAAAATCTTTGTTTGTCACGGTTACCAACGTGTTGGATGCACCCGTCGCAACTTTTTCCGTTGCCGTTACCTTGTGACCTGCGACTTCGTCAGCACTGAGACCTTTAGAAACCTGTGAAGATGCCGCATCTTGCGTTGCGTTTGCATCTTCAATATTTTGCTGTGGAGGAAATATAGCCGTATACGCTACAAAAAACAGAATCGACAACACTACTGCGAGCATTAACCTTTGATTAGGCGTCATTTTATCTAACACGATTACCCTTTATACGAAAAATTTTTTATAATAAAATAGCGGTTTTTTTTACTTGGAACCAACCAATATTTAATCGAATCTATCCCCAAATTTGCGGGTTTTAGACGGAGCTTGTCAAGCACGGGATATTCGATCCCTCCGTCAAACATTTGATTACAACGCAGTATTCTAATAAAAGAGTGGTAAAAAGCACTTGAAACGGAATTATTTTCAAAATGAATTTTTGCATATTCGCTGCAGGTGGGGTAATAGCGACAGCTACCGTAGCTTAGAAGGGTCAAATATTTTTGGTAAAACTTTAAAAGTCTCAGTAAAAATTTCTTGATCACTTCAATGCCTTGGCGTATCGCAACACCTTGCGAAACTCCTCTCGAAGCTGTTCATAGGGAGCATCGATCAAAGGTTGTTTCGCAACGAATACATAAGTTCCGTCTTGTAATGAGGAGGAAAATTCACAAAATAAAGCACGCATTCTTCTTTTGGCTCTATTTCTTTTTACAGCATTCCCGATTTTTTTGGTTGCCGTAAAACCGACACTGTGAATTTTGTTTTGAGGAAGAAAAAAAAGCACTGCGCAAGTTGCGTGAGCGCTTTTTCCTTTTTTATAAACAGACTGAAACTCTTTATGGAGTTTCAGGGTATTAAATCCGCTTAAACCGACAATCTTTTACGACCTTTTGCACGGCGGCGATTAATAAGCTTACGACCGTTTTTTGTTGCCATACGCGCTCTAAACCCGTGAGTTCTTTTTCTAGGCGTATTGTGTGGCTGGTATGTTCTTTTCATGACATATCCTTATTTAATTTTAAGAGTGAAATGCTACTAAAATTTTACTTAAAGCGCGGTTAAGGTTTGCAAACAGATCATTTACTTGAGTAAAAAATCTTTCAACGATTCCTCTTTGGACTGATTAAACGTCGCGGAGGTATCGAACATCTTTTCCACAAGACCCACATGGCAATCGCGACATTCCTGAATTACGGCATGTTCCCGCACGTTCGCGCCGAGTATTTTCGCCATCGAATGGCACCCGAAACAATCGCTTCCGCACTCCGCCATCGAATTAGGATCGGCGCTGTGGCAATTGATACATGTAAGCATCGGTTTGTGACGCAAATCTTCGTTAATCGTCGGAACAAGTTTGGGATGGCATGTAAGACAATCACCCGTACATGCCAACAAAAAGGTGCTAAAAGCACTTAAAAGAAGTAATAATTTCATGGCGCAATTATAACTCCCGCTTCGTTAACCTCCGACAAACAGTTATGAAATACTTACCTCTATTTCATTGTTTTTGTAATCAAAAACGACGTGAGAACCCTCACTCACTTTCCCTTCCAAGATCAAATCCGCCAAACGATCCTCTACGATCTCATAGAGTGCGCGTTTAAGCGGTCTTGCTCCAAATACGGGGTCGAATCCCGCTTGGGCTACATACTCTTTGGCATGCTGCGTCAACTTCAGTGTAATATCCCTTTGTGCTACTTTTTTCGCAATATCTTGAAAGAAAATATCGACGATACCCAAAATTTGCTCTTGTCCGAGTGCACTAAAAATAACGATATCATCCAAACGGTTCAAAAATTCAGGTTTAAACGACTGTTTAAGTTCCGCCATAACAAGGCTTTGCAACTCCTGCGAATCGGGATAGTTCATAATCTTGTCGCTTGCGATGTTGGAAGTCAAGATAATAATGGTATTCGTAAAATCTACCGTCACCCCTTTGTTATCGGTCAATCTTCCGTCGTCTAGCACCTGCAAAAGCATGTTAAATACATCGGAATGTGCTTTTTCCACTTCATCAAACAACACGACGCTGTAAGGCTTGCGGCGTACCGCTTCGGTGAGTTGTCCCCCCTCTTCGTACCCTACATACCCGGGTGCGGCTCCGACCAAACGGGATACGGAGTGTTTTTCCATATACTCGCTCATGTCGATGCGCACCATCGCATCTTCGCTGTCAAACAGAAATTTCGCAAGCGTTTTTGCCGTCTGCGTTTTCCCTACTCCCGTAGGACCCAAAAAGAGGAAACTTCCGATCGGCGCGCTTTCGTTTGAAAGCCCCGCTTTGTTTCTTTTGATTGCACGCGCTACGGCATGCGTAGCTTTTGTTTGCCCGACAACCTCTTTATTGAGCTCCTCTTCGATATGTAAAATCTTCTCTTTTTCCCCTTGCAACATCTTCGTTACGGGGATCTGCGTCCAGCG
>JAQUCZ010000184.1 GCA_028685945.1 Sulfurimonadaceae bacterium
TATTTTGCAGCATCGGGACAATCTGCTCCTCTTTTTCGTAAAAAAAGATATTCTCTGCCGCTTCGTGCGCCATGGCATGCGGGAGAAGATAGATCGTTTTTGCCCATCTGGCGTATTTTTGCAAGAATTTCATCTCTTTTTCGATCAGCGCCGTATTGGGCTCGAAAATAAGCACTTTATCGCTTGTACCGAACTCCTTGATCTCGAAGTTTTTATTGACGAATACCGCTTCAAAATGATCGATAGGAGTGAACTTTCTTAAGCGAAAATTGATTTTGAGGGTTTTGTAAAGGTGCAGCAACTCCTCCAAATAGGAGATAAAAAAAGGGGAGATCGACTGCCGTTCGTAAAAAGTGTTATCATAAATAAACGAGGTTTCAAACAGGGTCTGCTCCATCACCTCGATCGGCTCGATGGCGGTTTTTGGCAATGTTTTGCAGTTGGTAAAAATATCTCTACTAAGCAAAGCAGGGCAAAAAAGAAGTACGACATTTTTCTCTGCATGCCATAACATTTTAAAAACCGCTTTTACATCCCCGTGAAGGGCGATAAAACGCGATTCGGTCATCACCTGCAGGGCAAGTTTGAGAACGATTTCGTTGCATTCATAAACTATGGGTTCTTTTTCGATTAAACGAAATCGAAGAAGACGTAAAAGAGCGTCCTCTACGTCCGCTACTTTTATCCACGCAATCTCGCTGTCGCTGATCTGCGTAGGTTTGTCGAAAATAATCCCGTACGCACCGCTTAACACCGCCTGAGGAATATCGAGCGGATCGTAAGCGATAAAAAGGTCGCCCCTCTTTACCTTTGCAACATCTAAAACGACATTCTCAAAACTATTGACAAACGGTTCGTTAACGAGCTTGGCATGTGTGAGTGCGAGGATATTTTCGAGTCTCATCCAATCGGCGTGCCCGCTTTTTTAGGTTTTTCGGGACGCACGAGGCACAATCCGTCCTCATCCTTTGCCGCAAGCAGCATCCCCTCCGAGAGCATCCCCATCAGTTTGGCGGGTTTAAGGTTGGCTACGACACATGCCTGCGTTCCAACAAGCGATTCTGGGGTGTAAAACTCTTTGATCCCCGCTACGATCTGGCGTGGTTTTGCTTCGCCTAGATCAACCTGCAATCGTAAAAGTTTCGCGCTTTTCTCCACCGCCTCGGCTTCAAGGATCGTTCCCACTTTGAGTGAGGTTTCAAAAAACTGTCCGATCTCGATAAGCCCCGTCGTTTCCTCTTTTTTCTCTTGTGCCTTTGGTTTCTCTTTTTTGACTTCTATCTCTTTTTCGTTCGGTTTTGCCGCAGGTGCTTCCGCCATCAGAGGCTCTTCGATGCGAGGGAAAAGGGGCGGAGTTTTTTTGATCGTAAAAGGTGCCAAAAGTTTCCCTTCTCGCACGAGCGCGCGGTAGTTTGCATTGTCAATCGCAAATCCGAGCGTATCGGCGATCACCGCCGTGGTCTTTGGCATGATAGGGGAGAGCATCAGTGCCGCTTTTGCCAAGATATTTGCCACGAGCGCCACCGTTGCAAGCGCTTCATCAGCCTTGTTCTCTTTCATCTTCACCCACGGAGCGTACTCTTCGATCGCTTTATTACCGATACTAAAGAGTTTCCATAGCTCTTCGAGGTAGCGGTGTGTTTGGAGTGTTTCCATATATTCATCAAGCGATGCAAGCACGCCCGCCATTGCGGCAAGCTCTTTGGCATGGTAACGCTCTACGTCTTTGCTATCGATCAAAAAGTCGGAATATTTCCCGCTCATCCCGATGATACGGTTTAGGAGATTTCCCAAATCGTTGCTGAGTTCGGAGTTGATGCGGTCGATAAAAGCGCGTTGCGAAAAATCTCCGTCTTGCCCGAAAGGAACCTCGCGAAGCATAAAATAGCGCAGATTTTCCACCCCGTAAGCATCGCTTACCTCTTTGGGAGAGATCACGTTGCCTTTGGATTTTGACATTTTTTCCCCATCACGCGTCCACCATCCGTGTGCACCGATCGTTTTTGGAAGCGGCAGATCAAGGCTCATCAAAAATGCCGGCCAGTAGATCGCATGAAAACGGAGGATATCTTTCCCGACAAACTGCACCGAAGCGGGCCAATAAGACATCTTTTCACCCTCTTGACCGTATCCTAACGCAGTCACGTAGTTCATAAGGGCATCGAGCCAAACATACATCACGTGTTTGTCATCATGCATCGATTCGGGAAGTTTCACGCCCCACGTAAAAGAGGTACGCGTTACGGAGAGATCGCGCAAACCGCCTTTGACAAAGTTGATCACCTCGTTTGCACGGGAACGCGGCAAAATGAAATCAGGATTCTCGGCATAATGTTTTAAAAGAGCGTCTTGGTATTTGGAGAGTCTAAAAAAGTAGCTCTCCTCTTTGACTACGTTGGTGCTTCTGCCGCAATCGGGACAAAATGCACCATCAATTAGCTGTGTTTCGGGGAAAAAGGTCTCACAACTGACACAGTAGTGCCCCTCGTAAAAATCTTTATAGATATCCCCCTTTGCCATCATCACCTCAAACGCTTTTTGCACGCCGCGTTTGTGTTCTTCATCGGTTGTACGGATAAATTTGTCGTAACAGATTTCAAACTCGTCCCAAAGGTTCTTAAATGTTGCGCTGATCTCATCGGCAAACTGCTGGGTCGGTTTGTTGTTTTTTTGTGCCGATTCCTCTATTTTCTGCCCGTGTTCGTCGGTTCCCGTCAAAAAGTAGGTATCTTCCCCTTTTAGCTTCTCATAACGCGCCATCGAATCGGCAATAAAAGTGGTATAGGCATGCCCGATGTGCGCTTCGCCGTTAACGTAATAGATAGGTGTCGTGATATATTTGCTCAATTTTTTTCCTCGTTTTTAAAATTCAAATCCGCCTGTCTCGCCTTTGGACATGCTGTTGTAAACTGCGTTGACATACTCTTTGCGAAGCTCGCAGCTTAAAAAAAGTTCGCAATCACTGCAGCTTTTCACCCCTTTTTCCTTTTGGCATGTCTGCAGTTTTTCGATCATCTCATCCAGATAGATTTCAAACCTATCTTTGTTTTGCATAGACATCTTTCACTCTTGCTATTTCGTAGTTGGATCCAAAAAAACATACCGCCGTTTCGTGGATATCGCTACATGCCAAGGTTAAAAGGTCGTTGTAGCCGTCAATCGCACCGCCGCCCGATTTTTTAAAGATATAAGCAAAAGGGAAAACCTCAAAAAGTTTACGCAATTTTCCATCGGGCTTGTCAAGCGTTCCGGGGTAGCTAAAAAGTCCGCCCCCTTTAAGAAGCATCTGATGCAGATCGGGAACCATACCGCCCGAATAGCGCAGGCGGTACCCCTCCACAAAGAAACTGTCGACAAGCT
>JAQUCZ010000185.1 GCA_028685945.1 Sulfurimonadaceae bacterium
TATCAGTTGAAAAATTTAAACAATCTTAATTAGTGATTTTTCTTAACACTTTTTTAACAAAGTGTTATCTTTTTGTTTACTTTTGGCTTTTTGGTAACACTTGAGGAAAATGAAAAATAAAGGGAGGGAAAAGCACCCCAAAGAGGTGCTTTTTTATCTTTTTATGAGGTTTAAAAATTCGCCGAAGATATAGCGGCTCTCTTTTGGTCCCGGGCTTGACTCGGGGTGGTGCTGCACCGAAAAGATAGGCGCATTTTTATAACGTAACCCTTCGATGGTATTATCGAACAGGTTTGTATGGGTCACCTCTGCAATCTCCGTAATATTTTCAGGGACATTGTAGTTATGGTTTTGCGCGGTAATCTCTACAAAACCTGTTTTTTCGTTCTTCACAGGATGGTTTCCGCCGTGGTGACCGAATTTAAGCTTGTATGTGTCGTACCCGTGGGAGATGCTCAAAAGCTGATGCCCCAAACAGATTCCGAACATAGGAACTTTTGCCTCGATAAGCTGTTTAATCTGTTCGTGCTCTTTTTTGAGTACGAGCGGATCCCCCGGACCGTTAGACAAGAATACCCCGTCGATCTCTTTTGCTTTAAATCTTTGAATCAACTCTTGGGCTTTAAAATCGTTTGGAAGAACCTCTACGCCCATTTTTGCTTGTACGAGTTCGTTAAGGATGTTTTTCTTAACACCGAAATCGATCACGACGATATTTGCTTCGGCTTTCGGGGCTTCTTCATACTCGAATTTACTCTCGGAGTAGGTTCCGTGCGTATGTTTGTAAGCAACTTTTGTGCTTACCTGCTCGATGTAGTTGACTTCCTCTATACGCTCCGAAGATGCGAGTATTTTTTTGAGTTCCTCTTTATCGCTGATCTGCGTTGAGGCGATCATCATCATAGCACCCTCGTCACGGATCATTTTTGTCAAATATCTTGTATCAATATCGCAAATCCCGACGATGTTGTGCTCTTTTAAAAAGTTTTCCAACGAATCTTCTGCTCTGAAATTGGAATATCTTTTTTGGTATTTGCGTACGATCATCCCCTTGGCATGTGCTTTGGCACTCTCCATATCTTGAGCGTTTACCCCGACGTTTCCGATCTCCGGCATGGTAAAGGTAACAAACTGCCCTGCGTAAGAAGGATCGGACATAATCTCTTGGTAACCGCTAAGCGAGGTATTAAATACGATCTCGCCGACGCTTGTTCCCTCTGCGCCGAAGCTATTCGCTTCTAAATATGTGCCGTTTTCAAGATATAACCAAACTTTTTTCATAGCCGCTTCCACTTTTACATACCTCTCTTTGTAAGTTCTTCTTTGTATATTTTTTCATAAAGTATTTCAAACTCATCCGTTCCGGGGATATAGCGTTTTTTGTACGATCGTATTTTGTCCATCACCGCATCTTGCAACTGTGAATCGCTTGCGATAAACGAAGTGATAGAGTTGTAGATGATGTTTTTAATTCTGTTTTCCGTAACATCGAAATTGATAAGATCCTCTTCATAAAGCTCATCGAGAATTTTATGCGCTAGATCGGAGTATCTCTCTTCGTAGTTCAGAATCACACCGAACTCGGGCGCCAGCTTTTTTTTAATCATAAAGAAAAGTTGTCTTCCGTCGGCGTTCATGAAGTCTATCTCCTCTTCATTCGCTTGACAGATCTCATTCACTTTCTCTTCCAATGCCATCTCTTTTTTTACGTTTTCGCTCAAAACTTTTTCCGCTTCCTGCGCTACGGGGTCTAAACCTCTCGTCATTTTTACAATGCCGCTTGCATTGAGGTCTACGGCTACTTTTTGCGCTATGTGAGGTAAAGTTTTGAGTGATATTTTCATTGAAGAGCCCTATGAGTAAAATAAATTCAGATATTTTACACTATCTAAAGTAAAGATACGATTAGGGCAAGCGTTATTTGCTCAATAGCGAGGTGAGGCTCGAAGCTTTTTTGGTCTCCATCTTGGCAAATATCTGCCCCACTACATTGGGTTTAAGCGAGCGCAAAATTGCCACGGCTTCCTCTTCGGGCATTTGCGAGAGTATTTGCGATGCGGCGGCGGGTTTCATTTTTGAGAAGGTTTGGGAGATGTTGCCCATTTTGATATCTTTGATCTCTTTGAGCACCTCTTCGTTGGCATGTAGCAGCTTCTCGATGCGCGCTTCTTTTTCCGATACAACGGCAAGTTTAGCATCCACTTCCTGCTCTTTTTCGCCAAGTTGTATCTCTTTTTTTCGCAGCAACTCTTCCGTCGCTACTTTAAGTGCATTAAGCGCCTGCTTTTGCTCGTCAATCCTCTCAAGTTCTACCAGAAGTTCGCTTTTTCTTTCGCGGAATATCTCCGTACACTCAAAAAGTCTATCGCTTTGCTCGGCATACATAAAACTATTGCAAAACAACAGAAAAAAAACAAACCTCTTCACCGCTCACACCCCTTCGTTTTTTCTATAAAAAGTGATAGAAGCAACCTCGTCTAAGCGTTTTGCTTCTTTGATTTTTTCCTCTTGAAGCACTTTTTTTACCTCTTCGAGTTCCAAATACTTATACTTCTCATATTCTATCATATCTTTTTTAAGCCTATTTTGCGCTTCTTGAAGCTGTTTTTGCGCAAACGAGAGCCACTCTTTGTTATGATCGATCACCCCACGCTGCGATGCGAGTAGCACCCTAGAAGCAAGGAGCGAGCCGATAGAACCGGCTTTGGGAGTATCTAAATCTTGCAGTGTTTTATAGGAGAGTTCTAGCTCTTTTGAAGCGTTATTGAGGTCTGTCGAAGCTCTTTGAAACAAACGTTCGCTCTTATCTAGGGCATTTTTTTTAACCGATACCAAAGCGCTGTATCTTGTTTTCAAAAATCCCCCCTAGAATTGCGTTAAAACCCTCTTTACGAGAGGATAATCGTATCGTCTCTCTCAGGCGACGTCGAGATGATCCCCACTTTAGTTTTCGTAACCTCTTCGATAAATTTAATATACTCTTGCGCCTCTTTCGGAAGCTGCTCGAACGTTCTGGCACCCTTAGATTGTCCCCACCCTTTAAATGATTTGTATACGGGTTTTGCATCCTCAAGATTTTCGGGCAAATAATCGATTTGCGTTCCGTTTATCTCGTATGCAACGCACACTTTCACCTCGCTAAAACCGTCTAAAACGTCAAGTTTCATCAGTGCCAGTTCGTCACATCCGTTGAGGCGGCTTGCATAGCGCGTAGCAACCGCATCGAACCATCCGCATCTGCGCGGTCTTCCCGTAGTCGTACCGAACTCATGCCCCTGCTCACGCATTTTCGCACCGTCCTCTCCTAAATCTTCACTCGGGAAAGGTCCGTTTCCTACACGCGTACAATACG
>JAQUCZ010000186.1 GCA_028685945.1 Sulfurimonadaceae bacterium
GTTGTGTACCACTTCGAGCGAAACCTCGTGCGTGGAGTTTTCGTCTCCGATGATAGGCAGTTCTATAAGATCGTTGTCGGGCGTGAGCAGTGAACCGTAGGTCAGTTTAACGTTGTCTGCTACGTTAAGGGGCGTATGCAGCGCCATAGAGAGGTCGCTCGTTACGTGGTTGGAACCTACGCCCAAAAAGTCGTTGTAGCGGATGGAGTTGCCCGAGTGGATCGCTATATTGCTCGTGTTGCCGCCCATGTCTATAACGGCTACGCCTAGCTCTTTTTCATCTAAATTGATCGTAGCAATAGAGGAAGCGTAGCTGCTAAGTACCACGTTTTCCACTTCGATACCCGCACCGCGAACCGCTTTTTTGAGGTTGTTAAGGTTTGATTTTTGGGTGGTGATGATATGCGTTTCCACTTCAAGGCGCGAAGCGTTCATCCCAAGCGGGTCTTCGATGTAGTCTTGGTCGTCCACTTTAAAATTAAACGGCAGAGCGTGGAGCACTTCGTATTCGTTGGGGATATTGGCGTTATAAAGAGCGGTGTGCATTACGCGTTCGATCTCTTTAAAGCTGATCTCTTTGTTTGGGATATTTACGATACCGTTGGAGTTGAGGCTTTTTGTGTAGGCACCCGAAATAGAGACGATAGCGCTGCGGATGTCGCTTCCCGCAACCCGTTTGGCATCCCCAACGGCGGAGCGGATAGATTTGGATGCTAACTCTATATTGGTGATAGAACCTTTGCGCAGACCCAATGCCTTGGCAATACCGGCACCAATGATACTCGGCGTGCCCTCATCGCTAATCTGAGCTATGATTGCGCATATTTTCGTTGAACCGATGTCTATCGCTAAAACAGTTCTTGCCAAGTTAGATCCCTTCTATAAAAATTTGTGCTTCGTATCGGTTTTGAAGGTTTTCAAGCAAACCTTTGCTAAACATTGCACTTTTGAGTTGCAACATTGTATCGTCTTGTTTTTTATCTGCAATTTGAAGCAACTTTTGTTCCAAAATATTATACACGACAACTTTGCCGTTTTGCAAAGGGATGTACCCTTGTTTATTTTGGGATTTAAAAAGCGCGTTTAAAAATTCGCCGGCTTCGGCAAGCGTGAGCTCTTTAAGTTTTGCAGCTTCTTCTAGGGTGATAAAATCGGTTACGTTTCCTTTGAAAGAGGTGTACGATTTTTGTGCCAAATCAAGCAAAATCTCTTTTTTTTGTTGTTTGACGTACTCGCCGATAAGGAGCGGTTTTACCTCTTCGTAGGGTTTTACCTCGGCGGGGTTGATTTTAAGCAGTTGCACACTCGTGTAGACACCGTTTACCTCTACGGGTTTTAGGAAACCGTTTGTAGGGGAGAGTTTTGCAACCTCTGCAAGAAGCTCGGGGGTAAAAGGGTTGTTGCCTGCGGAGATCGTGGCGTTTTGTACCGAAATCTCTTTTGGAAGTTCGTTTTTCTTAAACGCTATATATTCGCGCAACGCTTCGTTTTTGCTTGCTTTGTCGTTGAGCGCTTGTGCGACTTTCTCTTTGGCATGTGCAAATTCTAGGATTTTCCCTTCGTTGTCTTTAAAAAGGGTTTTGTTGTCGTTGTAAAAATTCTCGAGTTCTTCGTCGTTATAGGTTTTTTCCACCTTGGCATGTGCAATGTAGGCAACGTCGTAGCTTACGTCGCTCATGTAGTTTTGTCGTACTTTTTCCCAGTAAGGTTTGAGTTTTGCATCGGAAGTGTCGACGGCGATCTCTTTGTCGTCGAGAAGTTTATATTCGATTTTGTCGGCGATGGAGAATACCGTGTTTAAAACATTCGCTTCGTTTTGTGTCGTTTCTACGGGAAGCAGAGCAAGCGTTTTTTTGATAAGCAGCTGTTTTGCTACGTCCGCTTCGTACTCTTTCATCGTAAAGTTGTTGCGCGAAAGTACCTCTTTGTAGAAATCTTTGTCAAATGCGCCGTTTTTGAAAAAATACTCTTGCGATTTGATCTCTTCGAGCATCTCTTTTTGGGTTACCTCAAGGTCGTATTCTGCGGCAAGGTTAAGAATATATGCCTGATCGACGAGCTGTTTGAGCGCTTGTTGTTGTAAACCGAAGCTTTTTGCTTTCTCTTCGTCGAAGTTTCCTTGGAATATTTGGTTGTATTGGTTGTAGAGGGAGGAGTACTGTTTTTGCAACTCGCCCATAGAGATTTCGATCGCACCTACTTTGGCAACCGCACCCGCTTTGTCTCCGTAACTATATTGTCCCCATCCTACGAATCCTGCTCCGATAAATGCTATCGTGGAGATCCAGATAGTCACGATAAGATATTTTTTATGTCTTTGCATCCAAGTAATCATAAACGGCAAACCTTCAGTCTTAAATTTCTTGCTATTCTAGGTAAATTCGGATTAAATCTTTATAAATCAAACCCCGATTCGAGAGTTTTTGTTATGATTAGAGAGATAATTTACCAAGAGAGATTTGTATGAATAACGAAGCGCTGAAAATAAGAGATTTGGAAGTCGTGTGGCACCCGTGTACCCAGATGAAAGATCATGAAGTTTTTCCGCTTACTCCGATTAAAAAAGGGGAGGGGGTCTACCTTGAAGATTTTGAAGGGAAGCGCTACATCGACGCGGTGAGCAGTTGGTGGGTGAACCTTTTTGGACATGCCAACCCTTATATCAACCAAAAAATCAAAGAGCAGCTAGAGAGTTTGGAACACGTTATCTTGGCAGGCTTTACCCACGAGGGGGTGGTGCGCCTCTCGGAGCGCCTCGTTGCACTCACCCCTGAGAATCTCGATAAATGTTTCTATGCCGACAACGGCTCAAGCGCTATCGAAGTAGCACTCAAGATGAGCTACCACGCCCACCTAAACGACGGTAAACGCAAAGAACTTTTTGTTTCCCTTACCAACTCCTATCACGGCGAGACGATCGGTGCGCTCAGCGTGGGGGACGTGCAACTCTATAAAGAGACCTACGAGCCGCTTTTGATCCGCTCTATCCAAACCCCCGTTCCAAAAGACGCCACGAAAGAAGCGGCAGAAGAAGCGGCTTTGGCATTTGAGAAGCTCTGTGCAGAGAGAGCCGAAGAGATCAGCGCGATTATCCTCGAACCGCTGGTGCAGGGAGCAGGGGGGATGTATATCTACCATGCCCATTTTTTGGTGCGGATGCGCGAGATTTGCGATCGCTACGCTCTTCACATGATCGCCGACGAGGTGATGGTCGGGTTCGGGCGCACGGGCAAACTCTTTGCCTGCGAACATGCCAAGATTGCGCCTGACTTTATGGTGCTCTCCAAAGGGCTTACGGGAGGGTATTTGCCCCTCTCGGTCGT
>JAQUCZ010000187.1 GCA_028685945.1 Sulfurimonadaceae bacterium
GCGGGACATCCTGAAAATATTATTTTCTTAACGGCAGATGCATTCGGTGTTTTACCTCCTGTTTCCAAACTTTCAAAAGAGCAGGCGATGTACTACTTTTTGAGCGGGTATACGGCAAAAGTCGCAGGAACGGAACTAGGAATAACCGAACCGGTAGCAACCTTCTCTTCTTGTTTCGGTGAGGCATTCTTGCCGTTACACCCTACCGTTTATGCACGTTTATTGGGAGAGAAAATAGACAAGCACGATGTACACGTTTACCTTGTTAATACAGGCTGGACGGGCGGCGGTTACGGTGTGGGAAAACGTATGAGTATCAAAGATACACGTGCGTGTATCAATGCAATCTTGGACGGAAGTATCAAAAATTGTGATTTCCATACGACCTCTACGTTTAGACTTCAAGTGCCAAAAACGCTTGGGAGTATCAATCCCGATATTCTAAATCCGAGAAATGCTTGGAAAGATACGGCGAAGTTTGAAGAGACACGCGATAAGCTTGCGGCGATGTTTATAGAAAACTTTAAAAAGTACCAAACGGAAGATCATGAATTTGACTACTCCGAAGCGGGACCGAAGATCGGTTCGTAAATCTTCTTTATGGCATGTGGCAAAAAGCGCTGCATGCCATAGATTTTTATCTCTTTTTCTTCTTTGTGGCATGTGTCAAGTAAAACCACAAAGCCCCTCCGAAAACCACTAAAATAACGGGTGCAATCCAAGGCTTTTCACCGATAGTTTCTGCAACTTTGACCAAAAAACTTCCCGAATAGTAACTAGCCAATCCGATTACGAGAGCCCAGAGGGCAGCACTTGCAACGTTGAAGATAGCAAATTTCTTAAAATCGTATTTGGTTAAACCTATGGCGATGGGGATGAGCGTTTTGATTCCGTAGATAAATTTTTGAATCAGGATGATCCACGAGCCGTATTTTTTCATCATCACATGGGAGAGGGCAAGTTTGCGGCGGTGTTTGCGAATCCCCTCCATCATCATTGTTTTTTGGTAGCGTGCCATGTAAAAGAGCATAAAATCTCCCAATGCATTGGCAACAAAAGCGATTGCAATAGAGAGGCTAAGATCCATTTTGCCCATAAACGATAAAACGCCCGCACCGATTAAAGCGACGAAACCGCCGCCAAGAGAGTATAAAAAAAGTCCTATGTAGCCGTAGGTGGCTAGATTACTGAATGTATCTTCCATGTTGTTCCTAAAGTTGTTTTATTTTTGCTATCTCATCGCGCAGACGAGCCGCTTCTTCGAAATTAAGCTCTTTTGCCGCCTGTTTCATCCGTAACATAAGCTCCCCAACAAGTGCTTTGCGTTCGGAAGCGGGCATTTTATCGATTTTCTTATGTTTTTGGTAGAGACCCCCTTGATCTTCCAACTTGAGGTTTTCATCGAGTTTTCTAATCGTGGTCGTGGGGATAATGCCGTGTGCTTTGTTATAAGCATCTTGAATTTCGCGCCGTTTGTTGGTAGTTTCTATTGCACGCTGCATCGAGCCCGTCATCTTTTCTGCATAGAGTATGACGCGCCCGTTCGCATTTCTTGCACCTCTTCCTATCGTTTGGATAAGAGCCGTTTCGCTTCGTAAAAACCCCTCTTTATCGGCATCTAAGATTGCTACAAGGCTTACTTCGGGAAGGTCGAGCCCTTCACGCAGAAGGTTGATTCCGATGAGTACGTCAAACTCCCCCAAACGCAGCGCGCGGATGATCTGATTTCTCTCGATAGTGTCGATATCGGAGTGCATATACTGTACTTTTATCCCTAAATCTGCAAGGTATTTTGTGAGTGCCTCTGCCATTTTTTTGGTCAATACGGTGATGAGGACACGTTCGTTGCGAGGGGTAACTTTTTTGATTTCGTCGTGGATATCTTCTACTTGATTTCTTGAAGGTTTAATCTCTATAACGGGATCTAAAAGCCCCGTAGGTCGGATGATCTGTTCCGCTTTTGCTGCGGAGAGTTCGAGTTCGTATGTAGAGGGCGTTGCCGAGACGAATAGATAGTGGGGCGCTTTTTTGATGTATTCGTCTATCATGAGAGGGCGGTTGTCAAGTGCACTAGGAAGTCTAAAGCCGTACTCTACAAGCACCTCTTTGCGTGCTCTGTCCCCTGCGTACATGCCACGAAATTGAGGCAGAGAAACATGCGATTCATCGACGATTACAAGGTACTCTTTGTGATGGAGTTCAAAATAATCGAGTAACGTATAGGGGGCTTCTCCGGGTTGTTTGTTTGTAAGGTGGCGTGAATAGTTTTCAACCCCCTTGCACATCCCCGCGGTTTGGAGCATCTCCAGATCAAACTCTACGCGCTGTTTGAGGCGCTGGTATTCTACGAGTTTTCCCTCTTTTTCAAAGTACGCCAAGCGGGCATCGAGCTCCTCTTCGATCCGTTTGATCGCTACTGCCATCTTCTCTTGCGAGACGCTAAATTGCGACGTTGCATAAACGGTGAATTGTTTATGCGATTCAAGTTTTTTGTTGTCGATAATATCGAATGTGTAGATAGATTCTATCTCGTCGCCGAAAAATTCTATGCGGATCGCTTCTTGTTCGAAATAGGGAGGGTAGATATCGAGAGTTTCCCCGTTGACGCGGATATGCCCGCTGTCGAAATAGGTGTCGTTGCGGGTGTAACCCATTTCTACAAGGCGATAGAGAAGTTTTTTTTGGGCGATCGTATCTCCCACGGCGATCGATTGTACCATTCTCTCGTACTCTTCAGGATCCCCCAAACCGTAGTTTGCCGAGACCGAAGCAACGACTATTACGTCGTCGTAAGAGAGAAGATTAGCGGTGGATGAGAGGCGTAAACGCTCTAACTCGGCGTTGATAGCGCTGTCTTTTTCTATAAAAAGATCCTGCCGCGGAATATACGCTTCGGGTTGGTAGTAATCGTAGTACGAAACAAAATATTCGACATGGTTGTTGGGAAAAAACTGTCGGAATTCACTGTAGAGCTGTGCCGCCAATGTTTTGTTGTGGGTCATAATAACGGTGGGCATCTGCACCTTTTCGATGACGCGCGCCATTGTATGTGTTTTCCCGCTTCCCGTGACTCCTTCGAGGGTTTGGTAGCGGTTACCTTTTAGGATAGAGTTGCTGAGAACTTTAATAGCCTCGGGTTGGTCTCCCGCAGGTTGAAAGTTTGAGATAACTTGAAATGTGGTTGATTTTTTCATGGCGTAATTATAACCAAAGGGGAATAACGGAAAAGGGGGAATAAAAAGAAAAGAACAATAGTTTTTTTTAGTTTTTAAATAATTTTGCT
>JAQUCZ010000188.1 GCA_028685945.1 Sulfurimonadaceae bacterium
ATAAAAATAAACTTTTTCTCGTTCCCAAGCTCCATCTTGGTGCATGCATACAAAAAGTTAAGATAGAGTCAAATGCAACAAACCTAGGAATGCTGTTGCACACGCCCAACGAGGACGTTGGGAGCGAAAAAAATGTTTTTCTCGTTTGCTCCGGCTTGGTGAATGCATACAAAAGGTTAAGATAGATTCAGATACAACAAACTTAGGAATGCTGTTGCACACTCCCAACGAGGACGTTGGGAGCGATAAAAAGAACTTTTAAACGGAGCTAAATTGCAAAAATATTTCTTCTATTTTCTCACGGCGTCTATCCCTTTTGTATTTATGGTTTTTTCCGTGGAAGGCTTGGCGCGTGTGGAAAATTTACTCCCTGTTCTTGGGCAATACATAACGATTTACGTCATCGCGTTGGCGCTTGTTTTACCATTCAAACCCAATCTCTCGTTTTTGTCTGCGGTGGCGCTTCTTTTTCCGTTTTTGTATCTGTTGCACGTTTGGCAGATGCACTACAACGATTTGCACGACAACGGCTTAGGTATTTTGCTTTATATTTTTTCACTCTTTGGGGTGGGTTTGGGGCTAGTTGTTGCGGGAATCCTCTACAAAAAAATGGGACTGCAAAACGAGAGAGTAAAACCGTTTGCATTGGCGATTATCTTGCCTCTTTTTGGCTTTCTTATCAATTATCTAGTCGTATGCAACACGTTGGCGTATTGCGGATGTTTTTCTTTTTCCCTTTAAGTGCAGACAATCAATGCATCATGACGATATAAATGTGAGGGATTTGATCTTTAAAGGGTACACTATAACATACATCATAGACAATGAAATCATAGTTATCATTGATATATTTAAATGGGAAAACAGATAGAAAAAGGCAAGTGATAAACGAGCTTCTTCTACCCTAGAAGCTCCGCGCCTTGTGCCGTTAGGACGAGCGTTACGCCGTCTTCTTGCACCTCTATGATACCGCTTTTGACAAGCTCCCGCATTGCGGCTTCGAGAGCCTTTTCTTGTTTGGCGTCAAGTTTTTTGATGATCTCTCGCACCACCTCTTGTTTACTCATGATCTGCCCGATTTGGTTGTGTTTTTTAAACCAGTTCATAAACATCTCTTTGACCTCGTTTTTGGGAGCGACGTCTTTGAGCGGTTTTTTTAGCGGTGCATTTTTTTGCGGTGCGCGCATTGCGGGTTTTGCGCTGCTTTTTGAAGTTCTGTTTGCAGGGTTTTGATTTTTTTTAGGGGTTGCTTTCACGGCGTGCCTTTTATAAGGGAGTAGTTTGCGGCGACAAACTCTAACGGCGTAATTATGCCGAGTTTTTTGGTTTGTTTGGGTAGATTTGCCCTTTTCTTAAAACCGCATAGTGCGATTCGATGTATAAAAGACGTACTTTCGTATCGGTGCGCTGCATGGTGGTCGGATGCACAAAACGGTTGCCGCGCGTTGTGCATCTGTGGCACTTATGCAGTTGCACACATAGCTCTTCAAGAGAGAAGTTTTCCGATTTGTTGCGTATTTGTTTACATTGGGTGTTTGAGTCGCACATGCCAAGCCTTTGGTGAGAATTTACAATGCTATTTGTACCGCTTTTTGGTTACGAAGCTAAAACAAAATAAGCCGACTTAGATTACAATTGCGATGAAAAATAACAAACTTTTTGGAGAGCGTATGCAAGAGATAAAACTTTTAGTCCAAGAACAAAACGTAGAAACGGTGCTCACTATCTTAGAAAACCTCAAAAGCGGCTTGATCGCAGAGATTCAAACCGAGGGCAAAACACTCAAAACCAAAACGGCGCAGTACCGTCCAAAAACAAATGCCGCCTCGCGCGAAGAGAGTCGCGCCGTAGAGCAGGGCGGCAGCAAATACCTCTCCCCTGCGGCATTTAAACAAAGGTTGCAGGCTAAGAAGTAAATTTTTAAGCCGACGCCAGTGTCGCTTGCTATTTGGTGCCAAAACGATTAGAATAGGTTTTTTAGAGTCCTAAAGAAGGAGCATCTATGCAGGTTTTAGCGGGGATAAACGGGACGATAGCCGCGGAGAGCGCGGCGATCTATGCCATGGTGTACGCCAAGGCGCAGGAGTACACGCTGGTACTGTTTCACATGCCAAACGCCAAAGACAACCGCGAGGATGTCGCTTCAAGCATGAAGCGGCTTGAGACGTTGGCGTCGGCACAAGAGGTCGCGCTTGAGCAAATTTTCTTTGAAAACGGCTCGTTTAAGCAACTTCGGAAGTATTTACACCGTAACTACGTCGATATCGTTTTTTGCGCTACGCGAAAGGCACGCTCTTTTATCAACCGCTCCTTCGGCAAAAAGCTTCTCTCTTTGCAAACGGGGCTTGACGTCGCCGTGGTGCGGGTGGTGCGCGTGACGGAGGTGCGCGACGTTGCTACGATGATGCTCTCTATCAAAGAGGATCGCCTCGGAGTAAAAAAATTCACCTTTTTTTCCATGCTTGCTTCGGCGTTTGAAGCGGATGCACAGCTCTATTCTATCTCGAATGTCTCCAAACGCAAACTTGCCTTGCTCTCTTTTGCGTCTATCAAAGAAAAACTCTCCCAGATCAACCACTCCTTGCGTCATTACCTCAAACTCAGCGCCTTTATGCCCTACAACCTCGTGATAAAACACGATTTTAGCGAGGATGAGGTGGAGAGCATCCTTTACAATATCGCCACGACGAGAACCGATCTGGCGGTGGTCGGTGCCAAGAGGCTGGAGGGGCGTTGGTTTTGCTTCAAAGAAGCACCGCTTGAGAGGCTGATGCGCGAAACCTCGGCAAACCTGATCGCTTTGTACACGCAGGAGAACTAAATGCTCGATTTCGCGCGTTCCAAAGAGCAGCTTTTTGAAAAGTACAACACCTCGTACGAGGGGCTCTCATCCCAAGAAGCGCGAAGACGTTTAAACGATTTCGGTACGAATGAAATAGCAAGCGCGCAAAAAAAGAACTACCTCAAAGGGGACAAAACGCGCGATCGATGCAAAAAGAGGTGATCCATATCACCCATATCCTCACCGTCATCGCTTTGGGGATGGGTGTGGTGTTTTTTGTACTGGGGGTATTTTCTCACCAAAGTCTGCTTATGGCGGCGATATTTGCCCTTTCGCTCATCGTGGCAAACGTTCCAGAGGGGCTTTTGCCCACCATCACCCTTTCTCTCTCCTTGGCAAGCCAGCGGATGGCATCGCGCAATGCGCTGATAAAAAATCTCGATTCGGTACAGACGCTTGGAAGTGTCACGGTGATATGTACCGACAAGCCGG
>JAQUCZ010000011.1 GCA_028685945.1 Sulfurimonadaceae bacterium
AAAGCGTCATAGAAGCTTCGGGCAAAGTAAGTTAAGGATTTAGAGGATGAGCCAGTTTTTAAACAGTTTTGATATCAGCGGCTACGGGCTCTCAGCCCAACGCGTTCGTGTAAATACCATCTCAAGCAACATCGCCAACGCACAAACAACCAGAACCGACGAGGGGGGACCCTACCGCCGCAAAGAGGTGGTTTTTAAAGCGATCGATTTTAACGATTACTACAACAAAGCGATCAACGAAACCACCCAAAGTGTGTCGTACGAAGACCCGCTCAAAGAGGGGCAGTCGGGTTTGAAGGTAAATCCTGCTATAATGAGCGTCATAGTGGATAAAATAATACGCGACGATACGGCTCCGAAGATGAAGTACGAACCGAACCACCCCGATGCGGACGCAAACGGTTATGTGGCGTACCCAAATATTAATCCCGTAGTCGAAATGGCCGATTTAGTAGAAGCAACACGTGCCTATCAAGCAAACGTTGCAGCGTTTGAGAGTGCGAAAAACATGGCAAACAGTGCTATTTCGTTGATGCAGTAGAAGAGTAACACAGGCTTTAGCCTGTAGCTAAAAACTTGATTATACGGACTGAAGTCCGTGTTACGGAATGCGAAGAGGTAACACAGGCTTTAGCCTGTAAACAAAAGCCTGATAACACGGACTAAAGTCCGTGTTACGGGAGACGGAACGTTTTACATTTAAGAGAGGAAAAATTATGAGCGGAATTGACAATATTTCAGGCGTCTCGACCGCCGACCTTTTACAGCAAAAAGAGAAGCTCGACAAAAGCGTAAACGGTGAGGGGTTCGCCCAGCACCTTAAATCGGCGCTCAACGAGGTGAATGAGATCCAAGAAAAAAGCGAAGTGGCAATAGCCGATATCGCAACGGGTCAAGTCAAAGACCTCCATCAAGCGGCTTTAGCTATCGGCAAAGCCGAAACAAGTATGCAATTGATGCTTGAGATACGCAATAAGGCGCTGAGCGCTTACAAAGAACTCGGTCGTACCCAGCTTTAACAAAACCTTTCGCTACAATCAAAGAGGCGGTTGCCTCTTGAAAAAATGCTATAATCACCCAAAAAATAGAAAGACTCCCTACGTGAATCAAAACAAAAGTATGAAAATCCTTTTACTCTACATTTTGTTGGGTATCGGGTTTGTAATTTTTTTAGCGATGATGCTTTTTATTGTCCTCAATACAAGAGAACTCCCCTCTCTTTATACCCAAGATACATCTCGTGCCAAACGGGGAAGCATCATAAGCGCCGACGGCTTTCATGTTGCATCGACAAAAAAACTCTACAAAGCCGTGGTCAATACCACGTTTATCGACCCGCAGAAAAAAGAGCTGTTTGTCGAACTTTTTAGCATCTACTCGGGGCTCTCACAAAAAGAGATACGTTCAAAAATAAACAAGCGCAAAGGGGTCGTCGTACTTAGTTACGATATCCCCGAAAAACAAGCGCAATATCTTAAAAAACTTGCCTACGAACTGCGCCGATTCGACGTGTTCACGGAGAAAAAAAACCCCCGTACGGGACAACGAATCTTGCACGGACTCAGCATCATCGAAAGCGGAGAGAGCCGAGAGTACCCTTATGGGAACCTCCTCACCCCCGTTATAGGCTACACCCACAAAGTAGAAGATGACGGATACACGAGGATCAAAGGGGTCAAAGGGCTTGAGAAAAGGTTTGAAGCGGAACTAGAAGCGCGCCAAGATGCACTTAGCAAAGGTCCGCGCGACGTCAACAGCTATATCATCCTTAATAAAGAGAGCCTCACGAAACAAGAGCTCAACGGCTTGGATATCAAGCTCAATATCAAGCTCTCTCTCCAGCTAAAAATCGAGAGAATGCTCGATGCGATGAAAGAGGATCAGCGCGCAAAAGAGGTGATGGTAGCGGTTATGGACGGTAAAAACGGCAATATTATTGCCATAGCAAGCTCCAACCGTTTTTTGCCGAAAAGTATCAAAAAAAGCGATTACCCCTCGCTCAACAGCGGGATGATCGAGTACAGCTTTGAACCGGGAAGCGTTTTAAAAACGGTTGTTTTTGCCCTTCTTCTCGACAAGGGGCTTGTAAACCCTTACGATCTCGTAAACGGGCATAACGGAAAATTTAAAATCGGCAACAAGGTGATCACCGACGAGCACAAATTCGACTGGCTCAGTGCCGAAAACGTGATTGTTCACTCCTCAAATATCGGGATTGCCCTGCTTGCGCAAAAACTCTCGGGAATGGAGTTCCACGAAGGACTAAAAACGTTCGGTTTTACGCAAAGCTCTACGCGCGACCTTATTTATGAAAAAGCGGGTTCGATCCCCCACCCCAACCGCCTCAACAACGAAATTTACAAAGCTACCACCTCGTACGGTTACAGCATACATGCCAACCTTATGCAGATACTCAAAGCCTACAGCGCCTTTAATAACAGCGGGCGGATGCTCTCGCCCCAAATAGTCGAGTGTTTTCTCGACGAATACGGGCGCAAAATAGAGATCCCTCATGCCGAGCAGGTGCAAGTGATTAAAAGTGCAACTGCCGAAAGAATCAAACAGATTCTCGTAAAAACGGTCAACGAAGGAACGGGGACGCGGGCAAAAACTGCGGGACTTGTCGTAGGGGGGAAAACGGGAACGGCACATATGGTCGAAGAGGGACGCTACGTGAACAAATACCACACCACCTTCGCGGGATTTGCAAACGATGAAAAAAACAAGTTCAATATCGTCTCGGTGGTGATAGAACCCAAAAAGATTCAGTTTGCGTCTCATACCGCCGTTCCCGTCTTTAAAAAGACGGTTGACCTTCTTGTAGAAGAGGGGTATCTAAAGCCAAATATTGTCGAGTAGGCGGGTTGTTCCCACTTTGGCTTCGACGAGAATAATCGAGTTGCCGATCTCCACTTTCTCGATATACTCAAAGTCGCGGTTTACGATGGCAACATACGATATTTCCAAGGGTGCAAGGGTCTCTCTCATGGCATGTACGATCTCTTTGGTTGTCAAAACATTTTTGCTGACCATTTTGCCTGCAAGATACAAAGAAGCGGAGATTTTCAAAGCCTCTTGACGCTCTTGGGAAGAGAGATAAGCGTTACGACTGCTTAGCGCCAGTCCGTCTTTTTCTCTGACCGTATCGACGGGAACGACGATAACGTCCATAAACATCTGTTTGACCATCAATTGGATAAGATTAAGCTGCTGCGCATCTTTTTTGCCGAAATACGCCTTGTGCGGGTTTACAAGGTGCAAAAGTTTCATAATGACGGTCAAAACCCCGTTAAAATGCCCGGGACGGCTCGTGCCTTCTAAAACATACCCGCGTACTTTGGGTGCGAGCAAGCTCACCTCGTCTTCGCCGTACATATCCTTAGCATGTGGGAAAAAAAGTACGTCTACGCCGCCAAGCTCACAGATTTTTTTATCCGCTTCGTCGCGACGCGGATATTTATCGAGATCCTCCCCCGCCAAAAACTGCGTAGGGTTGAGAAAAATAGAGACGACGAGCACTTCGTTTTCGCCCCTTGCTTTTTTAATCAGCGAGATATGCCCTTCGTGCAAAGCACCCATAGTCGGGACAAATCCGACCTTTTTTTCGGGGTCGCCGCAAAGTGTTTTTAGGTACTCTTTTAACTCGAGCGGACTAGAAATAATCTTCATTTTAAGCCTCTATTGAATATAATCGCAATTATACACTGATGTTACACATTTTATGAGCCAAGCTCATAAAACGGCAGGGACAGAATGTCCCTACAACCCCCTGAAGCTACCTGCATCTTCCGATACAGGAGAAAACAGACTATACGGATACAATTATGGATAATTACGAATATACGGAACTCTTAAAAAACGTCAAAACCAAAATCAAAAACATAACGGGAGTGATCGAACCCGACAAAATTCGTACGAGACTCGCGCAGATAAAAGAGCTTGAAAACGATGCCTCATTTTGGAACGATGCCGCCGAAGCTGCTAAAGTACAAAAAGAAAAAACACAACTTCAAAGAAAACTGGATAAATACGAAATCGCCTACAACGCCGTTAACGATGCTATTGAACTCTATGAGATGGCAAAAGAGGAGAACGACGAAGATTCTATCCAAGCACTTTACGACGAAGCGCCGATTCTTGAAGAGCAGATCAGAAAGATGGAGATCGAAGTTCTTTTAAGCGGAGAAACCGACGGTAATAACGCCATACTCTCTATCCACCCCGGAGCAGGAGGCACGGAGAGCCAAGACTGGGCAGCTATTTTACTCCGTATGTACAAACGTTTTGCCGAAAGAAAAGGGTTTAGCATAGAGGTTTTAGACTACCAAGCGGGTGAGGAAGCGGGGATCAAAGATGCTACGATCATCGTTAAAGGGGAAAACGCTTACGGCTATCTCAAAGTGGAAAACGGCATCCATAGACTTGTGCGTATCTCCCCCTTCGATTCAAACGCAAAACGCCATACCTCGTTCTCTTCGGTAATGGTCTCCCCCGAAATAGACGACGACATCAACATCGTCATCGAGGACAAAGATATCCGTATCGACACCTATAGAGCCAGCGGTGCGGGAGGGCAGCATGTCAATAAAACCGAATCGGCGATACGTATCACCCATATTAAAACGGGGATCGTCGTACAGTGCCAAAACGACCGAAGCCAGCACAAAAATAAAGCAACGGCGATGAAAATGCTCAAGTCGCGCCTTTACGAACTCGAACTTGAAGCACAAAAAGCGGAACAAGACGGCACGCCAAAAAGCGAGATCGGCTGGGGGCACCAGATTCGCTCCTACGTTATGCAACCTTACCAGCAGATTAAAGACAGCCGTTCCAACGAAGCCTATTCTAATGTTACGGCCATTTTAGACGGCGACATCGACAAGATGCTTGAAGGGGTGCTTATCGCAACCAACAGAGCTTAGTCTTCTTCTTGCTTTTTCTTGGGCAAAAAGCTGTAGACCAAAAAACCGCTCCCTAAAACCATTACGATAATCGTGAGATAGCGCATCTGCTTCTCTCTCGTCGATTGGTACTCCTCGGCAAAGATCGATGCGCTGCTTTTCTTGGCATGTGGCATGTTTTGCGTCGAGCTGCCCCGCACGCTTGCTTCCATCCGCGCAACGTTCGCCGCAGCTATCTCTGCTTCGGAGTAGGCAGGTTTGGGATTCGCCCAAAAATGCACCGCAAAACCTACAACCAACAGCAACCCTCCCAAAACCCTCAAAAGAATTGTTTTATTTTTTAGTAAAAAATGTTTCATTTACGACTCGCTTAGTAAAAAATTTATACAAATTATGTCAAACTTGCAGTATGAATCTACTTAAAGAATTTTCCCTTAACGACAAGTGTTCCTACCTCGCACAAAAAGAGCAGACGACGCATTACAAGATTATAGAAAATTGTAGCAGCGCTTCGTGCCAAGAGATGATAGAAAGGGGATTTAGACGCTTTGGGAAAATGTTTTTTCGCCCCATTTGCCCTACATGCCAAGAGTGTCAAAGCATTAAGATCGATGCGCGCGACTTTCTTTTTACAAAATCGAAACGTCGCGTTCTTAACAAAGCGCAGCACCTCGATATTTATATTCAAGAGCCCTCCGTGTCGCAAGAGCATCTTGAACTTTTTGACAGATACCACCGTTACATGCATGCCAAAAAAGGGTGGGACTACCACCCCACCTCGTTTCAGCACTACTACAACTCTTTTGTCGCGGGGCATAACGACTTCGGTTACGAGGTACTTTATTTTGACCGCAACAGACTCGTAGGGGTCGATTTAATCGATGTTTTGGATAACGGTATATCGTCGATCTATTTTTATTACGATCCTGAATACACCCACCTATCGTTAGGGAAACTCTCTCTTTTAAAACAGATAGAATTTGCACGCGACAACAACAAAAGATGGATCTACCTCGGCTACTATGTTCAAGAGTGCCCGAGCCTCTCCTACAAGGCCGAATACGAACCCTACCTTACGCTTCAAGGAAGACCCGCTCTGCATGAGCCTTACTCGTGGTGTTAGCTTACTGCGCCAACTCCTCTTTTTGTTTTTGGATGATTTCCGCTTTTTTTCTCGCTTCTTCCTCTTCCAAAGCTCTACGAAGCGCCTCTTTTTTTTCTAAATCTGTTTTACGCAATCGCTCGATTTTTTCTTGTTCGGTCTCTTTCTTTGTCTCGTAATAAACAGCCTCTTTAGCTTTTTGTGCGGCAATGCGTTTTTGTTGGAGTGACTCTTGTTTTTCTATGAGGAGAGCTATTGCACCCTCTTTAGCTATCTCTTGCGTGTGAGTATTGTAGTAGCGCAAAATCTGCTCTTCGTACTTAGAAAGCGGCAACAACCCCGAATCGATCATCTGTACAAACAAAACACTCTTCTCTTTTTGGATAGAATCTTCAAACGTGTCGGCAACAAGTTTTTTGAAAAAATCGTTTGTTTTAATCAGCTCGCGTAAATCCTCGAGGTAGATATCTTTATCGGCGCTACCGTCCTCTTTTTCAACACCCTTGCCGTATTCTTTGGCACTTGCTACTTCGCTTATATAGACATCTATCTGATTGATGTAGCGCGAAAACTCTTTTATTTTTTTAAGCTCCTCGATTTTCGGAGCATTTGCATATATTTCGTCTCCCAACTGGGTGTAAACCCTCGGTGTTTGCGAATATAAAAACGTTACAAATACGATAAATACTAAAAAACTTTTCATTTCTATGCACCTAACTTCTTTTTGTGAGAATTATATCAAATTATAGATGATATAATAAACTATGATTAAAATAATATCGACAGAATTGGCATATTTTTTCACTATCTTAGTTGTGTTGGCACTTCTTTTTCACGGAGATTTGCTGACTTCACCCCTAGAAAGACTCGATAGAATGGGTCAAACGGGTAATTATGCACACCCTTTTATATGGGCAGCGGTTGTTTATTTTCTTATAGGCATCGTTCGTTTAATAGTCAAAGGGGTACATGCCATAAAAAACAGAAAGAAAAAAGATTGATTCGCTTGTAAAAGTAGAAGTAAAAGTTTAAAAAGGAAGGAGTAAACAACCGCCCAAGGCGGTTGAAGCGCAAGGCTGATTAGCCGTTGCGTTTTTTGATGATCTCTTCAGAGACGTTTCTTGGAACCTCTTCGTAGTGATCGAATTCCATAGAATATGTTGCACGTCCTTGTGTTGCAGAACGAAGGTCGGTAGAATATCCGAACATCTCCGCAAGCGGTACGAACGCGTCAACGATTTTGTTACCTGCACGGTCACCCATGTTTGTAACTTGTCCACGGCGGCGGTTAAGGTCACCGATAACATCCCCCATGAAGTCTTCAGGAACTTCGACTTCCACTTTCATCAACGGCTCTAAGATAGCAGGATCTGCTTTTCTCGCACCCTCTTTGAATCCCATAGAAGCGGCAAGTTTAAACGCCATCTCGTTCGAGTCGACGTCATGGTATGAACCGTCATAAAGCGTAACATCGATATCTTCGATAGGATACCCTGCAAGAACACCGTTTTGCATAGCTTCGGCACACCCTTTTTCAACCGCAGGAATATACTCTCTTGGAACCGTACCACCTTTGATCTCATTGTGGAATACGTAACCCGTTCCAGGCTCACCCGGTTTGATTTTAAGGAATACGTGACCGAATTGTCCGCGTCCACCCGATTGTTTCGCGTATTTGTACTCTTGGTCAACTTCTTTTCTGATAGTTTCGCGGTAAGAAACTTGCGGTGCACCCACTTCAGCTTCTACTTTAAACTCACGTTTCATACGGTCAACGATAATCTCAAGGTGAAGCTCACCCATACCGGAGATAATAGTTTGTCCCGTCTCTTCGTCAGTGTGTACGCGGAAAGATGGATCCTCAGCTGCAAGTTTTCCTAGAGCGATACCCATTTTCTCTTGGTCTGCTTTTGTTTTTGGCTCAACAGCTACGGAGATAACAGGCTCAGGGAATACCATACGCTCTAAAACCACTTTGTCGGCATCAGAACACAACGTATCACCCGTAGTAGTATCTTTAAGACCTACGACGGCTGCGATTTCACCTGCGTAAACCTCTTTAACCTCTTCACGTTTGATAGCATGCATTTTCATGATACGACCGATACGCTCTTTTTTGTTTTTCGTAGAGTTGATAGCGTATGTACCGGACTCTAATTTACCGCGGTAAACACGAATAAACGTTAATTGTCCAACAAACGGGTCAGTCATAATTTTGAATGCTAAAGCAGCGAAAGGTCCGTTATCCGTAGATTCTACAACAACCTCTTTCTCTTCATCATCCATCATAGTACCACGGATCGCAGCAACTTCCGTCGGAGCCGGCAAGTAGGCAACAACAGCGTCAAGAAGTGTTTGAACACCTTTGTTTTTGAATGAAGTACCGCACACCATAGGAACGATATGCATACCGATTGTAGCTGCTTTGATACCCGCTACGATCTCTTCAGTCGTAAGCTCTTCACCCTCTAGGAATTTTTCCATTAAAGCGTCATTGCCCTCAACACCCGAGATAGCTTCGATCATTTTTTCGCGGTATTCGTTTGCTTTGTCGACTAAAGAAGCACGGATCGGTTGTTCATGGTAGTTTGAACCCATAGCTGCATCTTTATCCCAAACGATCTCTTTCATCTTAACGAGGTCTACGATACCTTCGAAAGAATCTTCGGCACCGATAGGGATTTGGATAGGAACCGGATTCCCTTTTAATCTCTCATCGATTTGTTTTTCAACATTGTAAAAATCTGCACCCGTTCTATCCATTTTATTTACGTAAACGATAGAAGGAACGCCGTAACGATTTCTTTGTCTCCAAACAGTTTCCGATTGCGGTTGTACGCCACCTACGGCACAAAATACCGAAACGGCACCGTCAAGTACACGCATAGAACGCTCAACTTCAATAGTGAAGTCAACGTGGCCCGGAGTGTCGATAATATTAATTTGTTTTCCGTCCCACTCACATGTAGTCGCAGCAGAAGTAATTGTAATACCACGCTCTTGTTCTTGCTCCATCCAGTCCATGGTAGCTGTACCTTCGTGAGTCTCACCAATTTTATGCTCAATACCAGTATAGAAAAGGATTCTCTCTGTTGTTGTTGTTTTACCAGCATCGATGTGTGCAGCAATACCTATGTTTCTTACATCTTCTAGTTTGTGCGTTCTTGCCATAATTTTATCCTATTACCAGCGATAGTGAGCAAACGCTTTATTTGCTTCAGCCATTTTGTAAGTATCTTCTTTTTTCTTGAATGCAGAACCTTTTTGTCCTGCAGCATCCATTAACTCGTTGGCTAATCTCTCAGCCATCGTTCTTTCATTTCTTTTGCGTGCAGCATCAACTATCCAGCGAATAGCGAGTGAAAGTTGACGTACAGGGCGTACTTCTACTGGAACTTGGTATGTAGCACCACCGACACGACGGCTTTTTACTTCAATAACAGGTTTGATATTGTCAATAGCTTCGTTAAACGTATCGATACCTGATTTTTCGCCTCTTGTACCGATGATATCAATCGCGCTGTAAATAATTTTTTCAGCGGTAGATTTTTTTCCATCGTACATGATTTTGTTAATAAACTTCGTTAAAACTTTGCTTCCGTAGATCGGGTCAGGCATAATTTCACGAACAGGAGCTTTTCTTCTTCTCATTTTTTTTCCTTATCTTCAATTTTTTCAAATTTACTCAAAACCTCACTACATAAACGTAGTTAGTCCTGTGCTAGCTTGAATGGTTTTGTAATTATTTTTTAGCTTTTGGCTTTTTAGTTCCGTATTTAGAACGAGACACGGTACGGTTTGCAACACCTGCAGTATCGAGTGCACCGCGGACGATATGGTATTTAACCCCCGGTAAGTCTTTAATACGACCACCGCGAACAAGTACGATAGAGTGCTCTTGAAGGTTGTGACCCTCACCCATAATATAGGAAATAACTTCAAATCCAGAAGTTAAACGAACTTTTGCAACTTTTCTCAAAGCCGAGTTAGGTTTTTTAGGTGTTGTTGTGTAAACACGAGTACAAACACCACGACGTTGTGGGCATGACACAAGAGCAGGCGATTTTGAGTTTTTAATCACTTTTTTACGCTCTTTACGAATCAATTGGTTAATTGTTGGCATACAATTCCTTTCTTAAGTTATCCAGTAGAATCTAATTCTCTAAAATTGAGAGAATTATAAACGCGTAATGATATAGAAAAAGTATTTAAAGTTTGCTTATTTTAAGAATTAATTAATGTTTGAAGTGAAATATGCGGACATTGGATACACATGCCAAGAAAAAACCTTGGCATGTGTCGTAAAAATTAGTTTTGCTCTTTGGCGAAAGATATCTCTTTGCCTTTGTAGATACCCGTACCGACCGGAATCGTACGACCGATAATAACGTTCTCTTTAAGATCGTTAAGATCGTCAATTTTTGCCGAAACAGCCGCTTCGGTCAATACTTTCGTCGTATCTTGGAAGGATGCAGCCGAGATAATCGAGTCTGCAGAAACAGCAGCACGCGTAATACCTACGAGGAACGGTTCAGCGATCGCAGGACGTCCGCCTAGACGCATAATTTTTTCGTTTTCTTGCGCAAATTTATTTTTAGAGATTAAATCTCCTTCGATAAACTTCGTATCGCCCGATTTGATAATTTTAACCTGACGTAACATCTGCGTAAAAATTACCTCGATGTGTTTGTCTGCAATATTTACCCCTTGTGAGCGGTAAACTTGTTGTACTTCACTGACAAGGTAGTTATAAAGTGCTTTAACACCCATGATTCTTAAAACTTCATGAGACGAAACGATACCCGTAGTTAGTCTCTCCCCTGCGTGAACGAAGTCACCGCTGTTAACGACCGGAGAATGCGACTTATCTACGAAATACTCTTTCATTAAGCCGCTATCGGATGCAACGATAATTCTCGTTTTACCGCGTAACGGTTTTCCGAAACTAACGATACCGTCGATTTCCGAAATAAGGGCAGTCGCTTTTGGACGGCGCCCTTCAAAGAGCTCGGATACACGCGGAAGACCCCCGGTGATGTCGCTTGATTTTTGAAGCGCTTTAGGCGTTTTCGCTAAAACATCCGCTACTTTTACCGTCGCACCGTCTTGTACGAAAATAGAAGATTTCGAATCGATGCTATAACGTAACAATTCGCCGTCTTCCGTTGCAAGAACGATGGTCGGTTTGTAATCGGACGGGATATGGTCGTTGATCATCAAACGTGTCTTACCTGTAAGCTCGTCAAGCTGCTCGGTTGCCGTTGTTCCGACGATAATATCTTCGTATTTAACCGTACCGTTTGCTTCGGAAATAATAGGGTTTGAATACGGATCCCACTCTGCAATAACCGTAGATTCGTCTGAAACAGGTTTTGCAAGCAACGTTTTCGCCGTTACAGGTTCGTCGTCGTTTACGACAAGGATCGAGCCGCGCGCGATGTAATGGCGTACCGCTTCGCGGTTATTTTCATCGACAACCGTTGCAAAAAGCCCTTTCTCGACAACCGTATACCCTGCTTTTAGCCCTTCAAATCTTTCTAAATAATCGCCGCGCAACAAGAAGTACTTCACGGTACCCTCATCTTTTGCATAGATTTTTTGCGTTACGGGATCACCGTTATTTACCAATACTTCGGAAGCATACGGGATACGGCTTGGAACGTTCCAACCGTCTTTAATAGTCTCTACGATAGACTCATGCTCTTTAACGTTTGCGCCGCTTTCGTACGGGAAGTAATATTTCCCTTCGATTTGTCCGCCGACACCTGCAAGTTCGTTCGGTTTTGCGATCTCGTTTTTACGAAGCGTATAACGCACGGTTTCTTTTTCGCCGCTTACACTTACGATCACTTCGTCGTGCACGGTTTGGATTTCAAATTTTCCTGCAAAAGGCGCCTTAATTTTCGGCTCAACCAATAATACGGCAGCATTTCTTCTGTTAGCCACGATATTACGCCCCTCTTTTGAAGCGTATGTTTTCAGGTTGTAATAACGGATAAAACCTTCTTTTTCGGCAATAACTTGTCTCTCTTGTGCCGTAGAAGACGCTGTTCCCCCGACGTGGAACGTTCTAAGCGTCAACTGGGTACCCGGCTCACCGATCGATTGAGCAGCGATAATACCGACCGCTTCACCCGTACGTACGATACTTCCCGTAGCAAGGTTCACTCCGTAGCATAATGCACAGATTCCCCCCTCGCTTTTACATGTCGTCGGCGTTCTGATATATGCCGATTTGATTCCCGCTTCTGCAATCACTTTCGCACTTACTTCGTCGATCAACGTGCCCTCAGCAAAAAGGATTTCGTTTGAGATCGGATCGATAATATCATCGGCGAGTACGCGACCGTTTAGTCTGTCTTCCAAAGACTCGATAAGAGTATTTTGATCGGAAATATCACTAATCTCGATACCTTCGTGTGTATGGCAGTCGTGCTCGACGATTTTTACGTTTTGTGCAACGTCTACAAGTTTACGCGTCAAATAACCCGCGTTTGCTGTTTTAAGAGCGGTATCGGCGAGACCTTTTCTAGCACCGTGGGTAGAAATAAAGTACTCGATAACGTTAAGACCCTCTTTAAAGTTTGAGATAATCGGCGTTTCGATAATCTCACCGCTCGGTTTTGCCATAAGTCCGCGCATACCCGCCAACTGACGAATTTGAGCCGCAGAACCACGAGCTCCCGAGTCCGCCATCATATGGATCGAGTTAAACCCTTGTTTATCGGTTTGTACAAGCTCCATCATCTGCATTGCCAGCGTATTGTTCGTATCCGTCCAAACGTCGATGATTTTGTTGTAACGCTCTTGTTCCGTCAAAAGACCCGCTTCAAATTGTTTTTGGATCTCGATTACTCTGTTTGTCGAGTCGGTGATCTTGACCTGTTTCTCTTTTGGAACAATGATGTCCGCGATAGAGATAGAGATACCCGCTTCGGTAGCGTGTTTAAAACCTAAATCTTTTAAGTTATCCAAGAATTGAGACGTTACGCCGATACCTCCGTGTTTTTGTACGTAATCGACAAGTTCGTTAATCGCTTTTTTCTTCATCGTTCTGTTCCAAAGCTCCGTAGGTACGAAACTAGGTACAACCGCTTTAAGCAATAAACGCCCCGCCGTCGTATGGATAATACGCCCGTCTATTTTCGTACGAACCTTGGCATGTAGATCAAGCGCTTTATTTTCGATAGCGATTCTAATCTCGTCTACGTTAGCAAAAAGTTTGTTCGAACCTTTTACGCCGTTTTTCTCCAAAGACATATAGTAAATACCGAGAACCATATCCTGTGAAGGTGTAGCAATCGCTTTACCAGAAGCAGGAAGCAAGATGTTCATAGAAGCAAGCATAAGAACTTTTGCTTCTGCAATAGCAGCCGAGCTCAAAGGTACGTGAACCGCCATCTGGTCACCGTCGAAGTCGGCGTTGAACGCGGCACAAACAAGCGGATGCAACTGAATAGCTTTTCCGTCTATAAGTTTCGGGTGAAACGCTTGAATTGAGAGTTTGTGAAGCGTCGGTGCACGGTTAAGAAGTACAGGATACCCATCAACGATCTCTGCAAGACATTCCCAGACCTCGTTTGTTTTCTCTTCGATCATGTTTTTTGCCGCTTTTACGGTTGTCGCGTACCCTTTTTCTTCAAGTTTTGCGATCAAATGCGGCTTGAACAATTCAAGAGCCATTTTTTTCGGTAATCCACACTCATCCATTCTTA
>JAQUCZ010000189.1 GCA_028685945.1 Sulfurimonadaceae bacterium
ATGCAGATCGTTTTTTGGTGGTTTCCTGAGGTTTCATTGGTACTTATGCCCTACAACGACAACAAAGAGCAAGACCTCAGACTCTCGATGGGGATCTTTTTTCTCCTTTTGGCGGCTATGGTGTATCTTGATCTTGAACTCGCGTTCGGGGCATTTTTGGCGGGGATGTTCATCCCTACGTTCTTTGAGCACAAACACGAACTCCCCGAAAAACTTGCCTCGTTCGGATTCGGTTTTTTGATCCCGATCTTTTTTATCTATATAGGAAGTTCGTTCAACCTTGAAGCGCTGATGATGGAGGGGCTTATACTCAAAGCGTTCCTTATCACCTTGGCGATGACCCTTATCCGCGTGCTCTCCTCTTTGGTATTTGTCAAAGAGCTCGGACTCAAACAAGCGATTTTAATGGGGCTATCCCACTCCATGCCGCTCACGCTTCTCATAGCTATGGCAACCATCGCCTACCACGGCAAAAGTATCGACACGCTTCATTACTACTCTTTTATCTTGGCAGCTTTATTTCAAGTTTTAAGTGTTATGATACTTATCAAGTTCTTAAACAGGCAAACTCCAAACAAGGTGGCATAAGATGGCACGTTCTGTTTTGTTGCAGCTCGCAAGAGATTCGATCACCGAGGTTATCGAGGCAAAGCGCCTTATCAATAAAAATGCACTTTTAAGCGAATACCCCCTCTTGGCGCAATCGGTCGCAACGGGGGTGAATATCTACCTCAACGGCGAATTACGCGGCAGCGCCCACAGCGACGCAACCGAAAAATCACTCCTTGAAGACTTGGTTTACAATGCAAAAAAAGCGGCATTTGAGAATCCCCGATATTCCCCGATCACGACGAGCGAATATATAGACAGCGAAGTGGAAGTGGTGCTTTATACTCCCGATGGGGAGATGCGCGAGAGAGATCCCTCTCTCTTTGCTACGAATCGAGAGAAGTTTTCGATCCACCTTGAATAAAACAGGCGATCGCGTAGCCGTGGTTGAGTCCTAGTGCGATACTGCCGCCGCTCTCTTGGGTGATGTCTCCCGCCACAAAAAGCCCCTCTACGTTCGTTTGGTAGTTTGCATCGTGGCACGGAACCCCCTCTTCTTCTCTGATTCCCGCATTTTTCAAAAAGGTACTCGGGGTGGTGCCGCCGATAGCATAGATCACGCGGTCGTAAATTTCGGGCGCATGCTCGCTAAAGATCACCTTGACCTTCCCAAGTTCATCCTCTATCCCCTCTATCTCGACCCCCATCATGGCATGTAACTCGTTGTGAAAAACCGCATTGGCGATATCTCTTTGGTTTGTGGGGTTGGCGCGTCGAAAAGTTTCACGTCGGTTGCAGATGGTAACCTGGTTTTTTGTTGCAAGCTCAAGCGCATACTCGATCGCGCTATCGCCCCCTCCGACGACTAAAATTTTCTCCCCTTCGCCGCATCCCTCCAAAGTGAATCCGACGTTGTTTTTAATGGTCGGGGGGATTTTGTAGCTCGGTTTATTCGGTTTTCCCATCCGTCCTATCGTTACCACAACATAGCGTGCCAAAACATTCTCGCCGTTTGCCGCTACCTCAAAGATACCGTCCCCGCGTTTTTTAATATTGGAAACCTCGACGTGGGTTCGCAGCTCCACCGAATGTTTGGCAATGATCTGATCGAAAAAATCAAGCGTGCTCTCTTTGGTGCCGTCTACGAAATAGATACGTCCGTCAAGCTCTATCTTTTGCCCTTTCCAGTCTTTATCAACCCGTTTGTTGTCTTTATAGTATTTTCTGATCGTTGCATTGTGGTTCTCGTCTTTTTCCAGCAAAACGATATCGCGTACCCCCTGCAGATACCCCTCGACCGCCGTTGCAATGCCCGCAGGTCCCGCACCGATGATCGCTAAATTATAAATATGCTCCATTTTTACCCTTTTATGTTTTTAAGTATTACAAATATCAAAGATTCTAACATATTTTTGAAAGATTATATTATACTCACAAAATGTATTACGTCATAAAAAAACAGCCCGACAACCAATCAGAAACATTTATATGGTTTAGATCGCCGAAGTTTATTGTCTCCAAAGAGAGCGAGAACGTCATTTTTGAGTTCCCGACACAGGAGAAACTGATCCGTAAATGGGTCAACAAAAGCGAGATAATTCTTCTTACCGACGACAAAGAATATTTCGTAAAGGTTTTAAATCAGCTTAAAGAGGCTCAAGACAGGGGGCAAAAGCTCGTCGATGAAGCCCACAAACATCTGCAAATGACGCTAGAGAGGTTCACCGAAACGATGCAACAAAAATTCGGGGAATACGACGCGTTGCGCAATGCAAACGACATCCCTCTCGTTTCAAAAGAGATTTAAGAAATTTAACCGTGTTTATTGGGGAAGTTTTTTATAAACTTCTCCAGCTTGGGTCGGATCACAACTTGGCAATACCCCTGCGTAGGATTGAGTTTATAGTAATTTTGATGGTAATGTTCCGCAGGATACACATGGGGCAGAGGGCTCACCTCGGTCACGATCGGGTCTGCATACTCTTTTTGCGCTTTTTCTATGGCATGGAGGATACTCTTTTGCTCCTCTTCGTTTGCATAATAAACTACCGAACGGTACTGCGTCCCTTTGTCGGCGCCCTGAGCGTTAAGCGTGGTGGGGTTGTGGATCGCAAAAAATATCTCCAAAAGTTCTGCGCGGCTAATCGTATCGGCGTCAAACTCTACATCTACTACCTCGGCATGTCCCGTAGCTCCCGAACATACGTTTTCATACGTAGGGTTAGGGCGCCTGCCCCCTGCATAACCGCTTGTGGCATGCAACACTCCCTTAACGTTAGAAAATACCGCTTCGACACACCAAAAACACCCGCCGCCTAAAACCAATCTCTCTTTTTTCATGTTACAAAACCCTCTTTTTTTGAAAAATTATCCCTAAAAAGGGTTTTTATATCCGCCGTATCTTTCTATTAGCTCGATTCTTTAACCTTTTTTTAACGGTTTTTCCTACGGGAATAAAAAAACAAGTACATTTTTCAACTTTTTTATAAAAATATTTCTCTATAAGCTCCCATTATACAGGCACTACAACAAAAATAGTTTCTAACGTTTTTATAAAAGATAAAAGTGATACATTTAGGTGGTTTTGTTTTTTATATCACATAAGTGTGATATATTTTTCCTCTATTTCATAACCTTTGCTTATTATAGTAAGCCATGTTTCCGCATTTTCACTTATTAAAAAATTCTATATTTAATTTTTGTTTAATATAA
>JAQUCZ010000190.1 GCA_028685945.1 Sulfurimonadaceae bacterium
CGATAATTGCTATTTTTTTCATGGTAAGCCTTGTGTGTGTCTAGTGATTTCTATGCAGTTTGTAAAAATAACTTAGGAATATTAAGTGAAATTATAGCGAAATAAGTTGCAGGGAGGAAAAGAAGTTGTAAAGTTCCCTCTTTAAAAAAAAGAGAACCTTTAGTCGAGTACCATCCAAATATAAAGTTCGCCTGTGATTTTATCTTCCCAGACATCCTCTATATGGGCACTTACCGTAGATGAAGATTGGTAGCTGCTTTGTGCATCAAGAACGGTGTTAGATCGATCGTTTACGACGGTTTCTTGTTTATTGAGATTGAGTTCTACTTTGACGCCTTGTTGGAGAGAAAGTTCATCCAATGCCCGTGTAATTGCAAGGGTTCGTTTCGTCGAAACTTTTTGATCGTAGGTACGTGCTGCTACCCCAACGGCACCCGACTTCCCGTTTTGATTAGGGTTGAGAATCCAATCAGGACGCTCACCCGTTTTTTTAGCTTCAGGCTGCCCCATGCAGCCCGTAAGCGTGAATAATGCGATAAAAAGAGTGAGTAAAACTTTTTTCATTATTCAGTCGGGAACTCTTTTTCAAGACCTTCTAACGCTTGTTGTGACTGGAATTGTTGCCAGAGCGCTTGATCGTTTTTAAAGCTTGTTTTTACGGCATTTTTCACTTCACCGTTTACCGTTGCTTCAGGAACCGTTACTAAAAGGTAAAGCGTACCGGAAGGTGCCGTCCAAGCATCTACTGCTTTTGAACCCGAAAGGTCGATTTTTGCTACTTGTTTTGTAACCGAAGTTGTCACTTTATCGACTGTTTCGTTGTCGCCAACACCCGTTGTACGTGTAAACGCTTCCACTTTGTCTTTTACTTGCGCTTTGATTTGTTGTGCAAGATCGGAACGCCCCGCTGCCGTCGCTTCTCTTCTCATGTGCCCCATACCTGCAGCACTTTTAGGAGCGATACCTACACCGGCATACGCACCCTCAACCATCGGTACACAAGTCCATGAAGGAGCCAAAACACCCTCTTGTTTACAACGAAAATCTGCTTCCTCTTCCGGTGCAGGTTTTGCACCCCCACACCCTGTAATTGTTGCAGCGATAAGTCCAGCTAAAGCTAATGATGAAATTGTTTTGATCATGATTGATCTCCTTACATTTTTAGAATAAGTAAATTATACGAATTTATGCTTAAACAATATTTATTATGTGCCGTCATTCCTTATTTTCCAACCCTATAAAATCGAAAAGACCCAATTTGCTCATTTTGGATTTTAAACTAAGTGCGGACTGCTCTTTTGCATCTTTATGGCTTTTGCGCGATTTGCCGATGAACGTATGCTGTTTTTTGGATATCTCTTTTCCCGATCCGTCGTACACGGTCGCTTGTAAAAGAGTTTTTGACTGCATAAAACTATAATCGATGGAGTCCTCCGTTTTAGACGTGATAAGAAGTTTAAGAGAGTTTTCGTCTTTGACCTTGTTGCTAAGAGCGAGCCCTTCGCGCACAACTCCCTCTTTGATAAAATTGACGAAATTGATCGAGTTGGCATCGCTGAGCACGTAAAAGGTGATCCCCGTTTTAAGTGCGGTGAGATTCTCGTATATATTTTTCAAGATCGTAAAATCTTGCGATGCATTGTAGGTGGAGACGCTGATCTCTTTTAACTGTGTATAAACTGCTAATCTCGGATAGCTTACGATAAGGGTTTTGAGTTTGATAAATTTTTTGATATCCGATTCGCTTTGCAGCTTTTCATACTCCGTTTTGCACATCGCAAGCTCTTGGGAAGATGCCAAATCGGCTGTTTTGAAAATCTCCTTCCGATCGATTTTGAGAAGGACAAGGGTTTTGAAATTGTACACTTGCGATTTTTCGATCGTTACGTCTCGTAAAAAGAGAGTATTTGCTATCTGTTCGGTGGATTTTCCTAGCACGCCAAGGGTAGCATCGTCTAAATAACCGAGTTTATGGTTGGCTTTTTTGAGCTGTTCGTCGAGCGTTTGCTTCAGAGAGGTTCTAAAATTTAAGATGCCGTTGTTTTTTGCTTCGCTCAGATCGTTGCCTACGCCGACAGCGTAAAAATAGTTGTAATCTACGGGCGGATTCGTGTACCATGCAGGGATCGTTTCAACTTCGGGAGTTTTGCTACAAGCACTAAAAAGAACAAGAAAGAGTGCGAGAAGAAAGTTTTTAATCATTTTTTACCTTTATATGTGAAAGTTGTTGTAGAAATTATACACATCAAGTTTTAAATAATACTTCACGTGTATAATTTCGCTTATGAAATACTATCCTTACGAAACATTTAAAAACGATACGAACAAGTTGATTCAAGAGGTAAAACCTTTTGAACCCGATACGCTTTTAGCGATTGCCCGCGGAGGGCTTACGCTTGCACATGCCATGGCGGAAGGTTTGGATATAAGGGAGGTGCAGTCTCTGCGAACCGAACTCTACGATAAGACACTTAAACGAGAAGGATTGAGTCTTTTCGGGGCATGCGACTTTACCCAAAACGCAAAGGTTTTGGTGGTTGACGATATCTCCGACAGCGGGGAGACGCTGCGGTTTGTGATGGGGTATTTGCAAGAGAGTTTCCCTAGCGTTACTTTTAAAACGGTGACCCTGTTTTACAAACCGACTTCTATTTACGAGCCCGATTTTTGGGTGCATAAAACCGACGAGTGGATAGATTTTTTTTGGGAGAGAGACTTTAGATAACCTTTACATGCCAAGAAAGCTTGGCATGTGAGCTTTATTGCTTATGTTTTTTTATCATCTCGTAGGCTTGGTTGATCTCTTGGGTTTTGGCGGTTGCTTCTTGTAAATAAGCATCGTCCTTTCCTTGGGCTTTTATGATGTCGGGGTGGTATTCGCGGATCAGTTTGCGGTACGCTTTTTTGATCGTGTCCATTGTATCTTCGGGGGTGACTCCTAGAAGTTTGTACGCATCTTCGATGCTTTCTTTGGGCTGCATTTGGCGGATCATCTGCTCAAACCGGTCAAATATCGCGTGGTATGCCTTGGGATCAAACGCAAATGCTTCGGCGATTGCGGCTAAAACCTCCTCTTCGCTTTTGCTTACCTCTCCGTCGACGAATGCCAGCTGGATCAAAAAGCCCATAAACTGATGCTGCTTTTGTTTATCTCTTTTAATAGCCGCTCCCAGCGTTTGCGCTATGGCATGTAGATCCCCTTTTTTCTCTTTTTCTTCGGCAAAAATCTCTTTTAATATCTCTTTTGTTTTGTGCGGTTC
>JAQUCZ010000191.1 GCA_028685945.1 Sulfurimonadaceae bacterium
TCGGCAGTGTCTAATGATAAAGAGAAATAGGAGAGATATATGAACAAGCTTTATCTTGGGGGAATTATCTTTACCGCTCTCATGCTACTTTTAACATACTTGTCTGTTGGAAGTTCGGAGGGTGGATTAAACGGTGATATCGTTAACATGCTGGCGGTTGCCGGTGCAGTTGCACTTGTAATCATTACGGTGTTTGTTGTCATCAAGTATGTTCGTCAAATGCAAACGGATACTGCTAGCGGAGAGTTGGCAGACGAAAACTGGGACGGCATTGGCGAATACAAAAACAGCGTACCGATGGGCTGGGCAATCATGTTCATGGGTACTATCATTTGGGGTATGTGGTATTTTATCGCAGGCTACCCTGTAAACGCTTACTCCCAAATCGGTGAGTATAATGAAGATACGGCAGCACATAACACTAAATTTGAAGACAAATATAAAAACATTGCAGGCGAAGAGCTTGTAGCGATGGGTAAATCTGTTTTCGTTGCAGAGTGTAAAGTATGCCACGGTCTTCAAGCAGACGGAATCGACGGCAAAGCTGCAAACCTTAACGTAAGACTTGAGGCTAGCGTAGTAAAACACGTAATCGAAAACGGTTCAAACAACCGTTTGATGGGTGATGAGATGCCGATGCCTGATAGAAACGGATTGTTTAACACAAACACGAATGAACTTATTACCGATGCAGAGATCGATCTTGTATCGAAATATGTTGCGAACGGGATGAAAGGTCCGGGTGCGGACGTATTTGCCGGAGCTTGTGCTTCATGCCACGGTGAAGACGGTAAAGGGATGGAGTTTGTTGCTCCAAACATCGCTGTATTCACGCCTGAACTCGTAGCAAACGTACTTACTCACGGTAAAAAAGGTTCTATCGGTGCAATGCCTAAGTTTGATAGACTTAATCCGAAACAAAAAGAAGCTGTCGGTGCTTATATCACTAGCATCAGCACGAAATAAGGAGTAAGGTATGAATGAGAATAGAAGCGTATTCGCTCTAGACGGGATCACCGGAATGTTGATTGCTACGGTTTTATTGCTTACTATCCTTGCAGGTTTGACTGTATGGGGTCTTAGCGTTCAAAACGAGTCGGCAAGCAATTTTTACGACATTAAAAATCCTACAGAGATCAAGATGTTTAGCACGGAAAATGCTAACCATGTTGTCGATGTGAAATAAGGGGTAAGCGATGGATAAAATTATTGCATGGAGCCTTGTTATCATGGCTGCGTATACACTTTATGCGGTGGTAACACCAAATCATCTTTTCGTAGGTTAAGAGAGTTGTTTCAATTTTTTAGAGGGCTTCGTGCCCTCGCCCTCATTTTCTTTTCTTTCCCCGTTTTATTAGGTGCAGAGTATTTATATAAAGACGAAGTGGTGATGACCCCTGAGTTTAAACACGAAGTTGAAAAACTCGGTGCGGAATTGCATCAAAAAACAGGCGTCGCTTTGCGTCTTGTTATGGTGCGCTCGTTGCCGCAAGGCAAAACGATCGTAGAGTACGAAAAAGAGCTTATAGCATCTTTGCAAGAACCTACGTTGTTGCTCACTTTTGCCGAACTTGATTCTAAAGTCGATATTTTGGCGAACGATCCCTCTTTATATCAATATTTTGATAAAAAACAGGTTTTAAGCCCTGTTGCGTCTTGGGTGCAGGCGTTTATAATGGCACTTTTTTACAGCGACTCTTTTGAAAGTTTTCAAGAGATTGCCTCCACCTCGGGAGGAACTATTTTGCCGCTTTTGGCACAAAAAGCAAAAGACGGGCAGCAAACGGGAAAATATGCGGCTTCTATGTACAACGGATACGTCGATATAGCCGAACAGATTGCCGCATCCAAAGGGGTAAAGCTTGAAAACGCCGCAGGCAACGCAAATAAGAATAGTATTTTCGTCGTTAAGCTGTTGTTCTACGGTATCATAATTTATGGTATATTTCTTTACATAAAAAGAAAACTCTACCTAAGAAGGCAAAAAAATGAATCTCTCTAACGGCAAAATATGGCCTTATGCGATCGGGCTTTCGATCGTATTTATTTTCGGTGCATGTGTGGCGACTATCGTAGTTGCAAGCTCACTTCCCGTACAAAAAAGCGATAAGTTTATGATGGATTACCATGACGCGGATGCCAACGCAAACGAGATCATAAAAGCGCAGATAGCTTTTGATAAAAAATACAAAATAGAGTATATCACCGAGTCTCTTGCGACAAACGGTACGACGCTTAAATACAAGATCACCGATGTTGCCGCCAAAGCCGTTAACGATGCAAAGATCAAAGTGGTTATTACCCGTCCCAACGAACTTCAATACGATATCGAACTTGAGAACCCTTCGGTGAGTGAGGGCGTATATACTTTTGAAAACGTCACTTTACCGCTTGCGGGACGCTGGGATATTATGGCAAAGGTCGAGATCGAACAAGATAGCCGCTACTACAACCTTAAAGCAGATACGAGAAACACGACCGTCAAAGAGTACTAAGAGTTCTCTTGATGGATACTGCCCTCTATGTTTTCCCCACCTCCCGCGCCGTAAGAGATTTTCAGCGGGGATTCGCTGAGGAGTCGCTTTTTTTACCCCATACCCTTACGATGTCGGAGTTTTTGCAAAAACTTTGCGTCGTAGAGGGGTATAGCTATGCAGATGAAGATACCCGCTCCCTTTTACTCCTAGAAGCTTCCGATTTTAGCCGTTTTAATCAGCTACAAATAGAGCGTAATTTTTTTACTTTTACCAAAAACGCCTCGTATATATTTAAATTTTTCGAAGAACTCAGCGCGGAACTCACCCCCATAGAGTCGCTTGCTGAAGCAGACACCTATGCCGAATACGAAGAGCATATCGCGATTTTAATACAGTTGTATAAAAACTACGAAGCGTTATGCAGCGAAAAAAAGATACTCGACCGCATATTTTTGCCCAAACTTTATACGCTTAATACCCATTTTTTACAAACGCATAGAGCGTTTGAGATCCATATTGCGGGGCATTTGACGAATTTCGAGTTTGAAGTACTAAGCAAATCGCTTCCGCATGCCAAGATCAATCTCACACTCAGTGCTACTTTGTTTAATACGAAAGTGCGCCAAAGATTTGAGCAACTCGGGCTAGAACTTCAAGTGGGGTACAAATACAGGGTATCGCTCAATAGTTTGGAGATACTTGAGGTGCAAAAAACGGCACATGCCAAGGATGTAGTGTGCGAATCTTTAAGCGAGCC
>JAQUCZ010000192.1 GCA_028685945.1 Sulfurimonadaceae bacterium
CTTTTAGTGCGACCTTTTTCGTGTTTTCCGATTACCTCAAACCGAGTGCAAGAATCGCGGCACTTACGGGGATCCAGCAGTTCTTTATCTGGACGCACGACAGTATCGGTGTAGGGGAAGACGGACCGACCCACCAACCGATCGAGCATTTAAGCCAGTTTAGAGCGCTCCCGAACTTTTACGTATGGCGCCCTGCCGACGGTGCGGAAAACGTCGCGGCATGGCAAGTAGCGTTAGAGATGAAAAACTCTCCGAGCGCGTTTGTATGTTCACGCCAAAACCTCGCCGTGTTGCCGCAGGCAGTTCAAGGTTGTGCTTCTCGCGGAGGGTACCTCTTGGCATGTGAAGAGGGTGCAACGCTCACACTCATCGCTTCGGGAAGCGAAGTCGATTTGGCGTTAAAAACCAAAGAGGCACTCGGTGCAAAAGGGGTTAAAGCCAACGTAGTTTCGGTGCCGTGTTTCGATCTTTTTATAGAGCAAGACAAAAGCTACATCGACTCTATCATCGCGCCAAATACCAAAAAAGTAGCCATCGAAGCAGCGCGCGGCTTGGAGTGGTACCGTTTAGCCGACGAAGTGATCGGGATGGAGACGTTCGGTGCATCGGCGCCGGCAGAGAAACTCTTTGCAAAATTCGGCTTTTCGGTCGAAAACCTAGTTGCAAAACTAAGCTAACTTTCTTCTGCAACATGCCAAGAAAATTCTTGGCATGTACCCTCTAAAATCTTTTTAAAAACTCTGAGAATTCATTAGCTCCCAACTGACAAGAATACAGGCTAAAGCCTGTGTTACATCCTCTCCCCCGTTCCACCTCTCCCGACACTGTGAAATGATGGGTGAGCTACACAAGCAAAATTTAAATAGAGGTGTTCAAAAATTATTGGAACTTGCTTAGAGGTAAGAGTTATCACTAAGGCTCGTTGCATACAAGTTTATCTATTATTACTCTATGGTACAATTGTAAAAAAATAAAAGAAGTCCGGCATGGTTGATATTGAAGAGTTAAAACGTGAAATCGTAGAACGTCTTAAACCACTTGATCCTGAAAAGGTTATTTTATTTGGTTCATATGCTTACGGTACGCCTCATGAAAATAGTGATATTGACCTTTATGTGGTTACAAAAGATGAGTTTATTCCTCGTAGCTTTAAAGAAAAAAGTGAATTTCACCTTACAATAGCAAGAGCTATAAGAGATTTAATGCAAGATATTCCTACAGACTTAATTACACACACAAAAGCAATGCACACGAAATTTTTAGAAATGGATAGCATGTTTAGTCGTAAAATACTTAAAGATGGCATCTCGCTTCTATGAGAGTTTTTACGAAAGAGTGGCTTCGTGCTGCTCATGACGACCTTTTGACAATAGAAGAGCTTCTAGATAACCCAAACTTAACTCATATTTTAGCGTTTCATGCTCAGCAATGTGTTGAAAAACTTTTTAAAGCCATCTTAGAAGAGCATGAAATAGATACACCAAAAATTCATAAACTACTTAAACTACAAAACATATTACCGGTGAAGCTTGCAGATATAGATAAGGATATTTTGAATATTCTAGATGAGCTTTATATTGAATCAAGGTACCCGGGCGAAATGGGTCTGCTTCCACATGGTAAACCGAGCACAGGTGATGCAAAAGAGTTTTATGCATTTGCCATAAGCACTTTTAATAAAGTTTGCATTCTCTTAAATATAGATCCAAAAGAAGTTTAGGCTGATATTTTTTATAGCTTTTTATTCCGCTTCAGAAGAGACGGTGAGTTGTTTCACAATCTCGGGAGAGGTGAAACGAGGAAAAGAAGAAATGCGGTGTACATGCCAAGAAAACGCTTGGCATGTACTCTCTAAAATCTTTTTAAAAACTCTTCAAACTCTTTAAGCGGTAGCGGGCGTGAATAGAGATACCCTTGGATATTCTGGCACCCTTCATGCAGTAAAAACTCTTTTTGCTCCTCGGTTTCTACCCCCTCGGCGATCAGGTCGATACTGAGACTTTTTGCAAGGGCGATGATCGCTTTGACGATGGCGGCATCTTCGCTGTCTTCGGGGAGCTCTTTGATAAAACTGCGGTCGATTTTGAGCTTGTCGATGGGGAGACGCTTGAGGTAGGAGAGGGAGGAGTATCCCGTTCCGAAGTCGTCTACTGCAAGAGAGATACCGAGCGATTTTACCGTATTGAGCGCATCTATGGCGGCTTCGGGATTTTGCATAATCTGGCTTTCGGTCACCTCAAGCTCCAAAAAGCGCGGATCGAAATCGTGTTCTGCCAAAAAGCGTTTGAGCTGTTCTATGAAGTGGGGTTTTTCAAGCTGCTTGACCGAGAGGTTGAGAGAGAGTTTGCCCAAAAAAAGGTTTGCAGCTTGCAGCTCTTTGATGCACTCAAAACAGCGCTGCATCATCCATTCGTCTATCAAAGAGACGATCCCTATCTCTTCGGCGAGGGGGATAAACTCCACGGGGGAGATGATGCCTCTCTCGGGGTCGCTCCAGCGTACAAGCGCTTCTACACCGATAATTTTGTGGCTTGCGGCATCTACTTGCGCTTGGAAGTAAGGTACGAGGTGGTTCTCTTGGATCGCTTTGCGTAGATTTGTTTCGAGATTGAGGCGCTCGATGGTTTTTTGGGTCATCGTCATATCGTAAAACTGGTAGCGGTTTTTCCCCTCTTCTTTGGCGCGGTACATCGCCGTGTCGGCATTGCGAATAAGAATCTCGGGAGTTTTTCCGTCCTGCGGAAAGCGGCTGATCCCTACGCTAAAGGTGGAGTAGGTGGGAGTGCCTTCGATTATAATCGGTTTGGTCATGGCATGGAAGATATTTTGCAACAGCCGCGTGACGTGTGCGAGATCGACATCTTCGATAAGGATCGTAAACTCGTCGCCGCCGAGTCGCGCTACGGTGTCGATTTTGCGTAGGGTCCGTTTGAGCCGCTTGCTGATGGCGACGAGAAGTTTGTCTCCGCGCTCGTGCCCGAAACTGTCGTTGATCTCTTTGAAGCGGTCAAGATCCAAAAACAAGACGTAAACGCTTTTTTCGTCCCTCTTGGCATGTAAGAGCGCCTGCTTTAAACGATCTAAAAACAAAAGGCGGTTGGGGAGGGAGGTGAGGGTGTCGTGGTGGGCGATGTAGCGAAGATCGCGCGTTTTTTCCTCCACCTGCGCTACGAGCATATCGTTCATATTTTGGATAAAACGGTTGGTGCGGCGCACGTA
>JAQUCZ010000193.1 GCA_028685945.1 Sulfurimonadaceae bacterium
CGCCCGCTCGAGATTTTCGAGACGCTCTGCGAGGACGAGTTGGCCCGCATGATGCTGCAAAAAAGGGAGATCGCCGATGCGGTTTCCTTAGAAGAGTATATGAAAAAACGATGAGCGAGAGCCTAGAAAGAATAGAAAAGTTTTTGCAAAAACACCACGTACTCACCCTTGCGACCTGCGCCGAGGGGGAGGTAAGCGCGTGCAGCCTTTTTTATGCCTACGATGCCACATGCCAAAGGTTTATCGTCGCAAGCGCCGACGAGACGACACATATCCGCCATATTCTTCAAAATCCGCGCGTAGCGGGAAATATCCCCCTAGAGACAAAGATCGTCGGCAAAATTCAAGGGGTGCAGTTTCGCGGGCTTTTTGCACATGCCAAAGAAGAAGCGCGCACAATCTACTTCAAACGCTTCCCCTACGCCTTGGCGATGCAGCCCAAACTTTGGGAGATCAAGGTCGATTTTTTTAAGATGAGCGACAATACGTTGGGGTTTGGGGAAAAGGTTATTTGGCAGGAAACTTCTCTTTAAAAAAAGCGCAGTCGCTTCCCGTGCTTTGAAAAACGACGAGCGAGGGGATGTGAGGGGATTTAAAACCGTAGGCACGGCAGCCGTGGGGGCGCTGAGGTTCCCATGTTACGAAATAGTGTTCACATCTTCTGCAGTTTATTCTCTTCATCTCTTGTTCTTTTGGGGCGATTTAAGGTCGCTATTTTACCACATTCGCTACAATTAGCCCAATTTATTCTAAAGAGAAACTATGGACAAAATACTGCTCATGTTGCAGCTTCAAGCAACCCTCAACGACGCTACGAACGGCGAAGATTGGCGCAAAGGCGTCACCAAAAACGCCAAAGAGATCAACTGGAAACGTTGTATCTATATGGAATGTGCCGAGATGATCGACAGCTTCGCGTGGAAACACTGGAAAAATATCGACGCCGCGCCCGATTTTGCGAACCTGCAAATCGAAGTGGTGGACGTTTGGCACTTTGTGATGAGTTTGGCGATGGAGGAATACGACCGCCATATGCTCGGAACCATCGAAGATATCGCGCTTAATGTTTCGCAAAGTGAAGCGTATTTAGGATTTGAGAGCGCTAAAGAGACGTTTGATACCCAGTCAAATATTATTGCGAAAGTAGAAGATGTGATGTTTATCGCCCTTGATAAAGAGAAATTCGATATCGAAAAACTTATCGGCGAGTTTTTTATTCTTGCCGCGATGAGCGGACTCAATTTAGAGTCTCTTTACCGCCTCTACGTGGGCAAAAACATCCTCAACCGGTTCCGCCAAGACAACGGCTATAAAGAGGGAACCTACCAAAAAACATGGGACGGCGAGGAAGACAACGTGGTGATGAAGCGGATCTGGGAAGAAAACGGCGACATCAAACCCGACATGCTCTATAAAGAGATGGCAAAAATCTATTTCGCACTGCATAAGAGCTAAACATTGGCATCTATTTTAGAGATCGAGAATCTTTCGTTCGGGTACTCCAAAGAGAAGCTTTTGTTTGAAAACCTCTCACTTACTCTTAAAAAAGGGGAGATCAAAGCGATCGTAGGGGAGAGCGGCGCTGGAAAAAGCACACTGTTTGAGCTGATTTTACAAAACCTCAAGCCTCTCACGGGAACGATCAAAAGTGCGAAAATCTCTCAGGTGTTTCAAGACCCTTACAGCTCGTTTCACCCTAGCTACACGCTCAAAAACCAGATCGAAGAGGTTGCAAGTTTGGAGGGGATGCACGCGATTTTGCACACTTTGAACCTTGAAGAGAACTTACTTTTAAAACTACCTCATGAACTTTCAGGGGGACAGCTCCAACGTGCTTCGATTTTGCGTGCGATGCTGATGCGCCCCGAACTTCTTTTGCTCGATGAACCTACGAGCGCGCTTGATAACGTGATCCAGTTGGAGGTGATGCAGATGCTGCTGCAAAACCTCGATACGATGGGGATGCTCCTTATCACCCACGATATGGATTTAGCGCGCTGGTGTGCCGATGAGATCATCATCCTCGGGCGAAAGTAAGAAAATTGTTAAAAATAAATGATAATTTTTCTCCCTTAGAAGCGGATGGTGTATAATTACGGTATGAAAAACTATACACAAACATTGCGCGAACACAATTTAAAAGCGACCCCGCAGAGACTCGCTATCGCAGATGCGTTGGATGCAAAAGGGCATATAAGCTTAGAGGATTTATATATGCTTATGCTGAAAAAATTCGACTCCATCTCCCTTGCGACGATCTACAAAAATATCCATATTATGATGGAAAACTGCTTTATTCAAGAGGTAAAACTCCCGCATGCCAAGTCGGTGTACGAGCTTACCAAAGCCTCCCATGCCCACTTGGCATGTAGCAAATGCGGCGCGGTAGAGGATATCTCTCTCGATCTTGAGAACGTCGTTGCCGAAGCTAGAGCAAAAAGCTCCTTTGCAATCGAATCGAGCGAACTTGTACTCTCGGGTCTTTGCAAAAACTGCCGCTAGTTTTTGCAAGGAATTTTCATCTAACTCCCCCGTTTTAACATCCCCTTAGAACACTTCAAGTATAATCTCACATTTCATTTTTCATAAGAAGGGATTCTATGCGCGGATATAAGATTTTTGCCGGCAGTTCAAGTGTTGATTTCGCTAAAGAGGTGTGTAAAATTTTAGACGTACCTCTTGCAAAGGCGGACGTAAAAAGATTTAGTGACGGAGAGATTTCGGTTCAGATTGCAGAGAGCGTGCGCGGTCGCGACGTTTTTATCGTCCAATCTACGGGTGCTCCGTCGAATGACAACCTTATGGAACTTCTGGTTATGACCGACGCATTACGCCGCTCGAGTGCCAACAGCATCACTGCGGTCGTTCCCTATTTCGGATACGCCAGACAAGACAGAAAAGCCGCTCCCCGCGTTCCCATCACCGCTAAACTCGTAGCCGACATGTACGAAGCAGCAGGGATCAGCCGCGTAGTTACCATAGACCTTCACGCAGGGCAGATCCAAGGGTTTTTTAATATCCCCGTCGATAACCTCTACGGTTCGATCACTTTTGAAAATTACATTAAAAGCAAAAACCTCAAAAACCCTATTATCGCTTCTCCCGATATCGGAGGGGTGGCACGCGCGAGATACTTTGCAAACCGCTTAGGTTTAGAGATGGTTATCGTCGATAAACGCCGCGAAAAAGCCAACGAGAGCGAAGTTATGAACATCA
>JAQUCZ010000194.1 GCA_028685945.1 Sulfurimonadaceae bacterium
GGGGGCGGGTGTCTGCTTACCGATGAGCATTTTTCCAAAAAGATGGTCGATTTTATCAAGTACGATACTTTTGAGGTACGCGATATCCCCGTGATGAAATTCGGACGCCATTTGCGTTTGGCGGAGGGTGCCAAACTTGTCGTGGGGCGCAACCAAGAAGAGAATGCCTACTTGCAAGCGATTGAAAACGACAAATACTACCATCTCGATACGGTCGGTATCAGCGGACCACACGGGCTTTTGAGCAAAAGTGCCACCCAAGCGGACAAAGAGCTTGCGGCAAAAATTATGCTCACCTATACAAAAGCAACCCAAGAGGGGGATTATGCAATCTCTTTTGACGGAGCGGAACACAAAAGTACCCCGCTTGCAAACCGCGACGCGCTTAAGCCATACACCCTCTTGTAGTAGCGGCTTAATGATCTAAACAAACCGCATGCCATACAAACGGTAAAATTTTTGTTATACTAACCCCATCTAAAAATAGGGGTGCTGTATGGCAGGGGTGCATTTTTCATTTAATAACATCGAACAGCTGATCCGTTTGCATATCGGGATATCCGATAGAATGGACGAGAACCGTTCGGAGAGTTTTACGATTTTGTATTGTGATTTTTCTGACTTTTCCGAAGATGTCATAAAAAGCAGCTTGGAGCAGGTGTTGCGCAATTCGGATACGATTGCCAACTGCGGGTCGGATTATTTTTTCGTACTACCTTATACCGACAAATACGGTGCAAAGATCGTTAAAAAGATTTTTGAGGATTTCTTTGCCCAAGAGATCAAAACCCACATGGTTGCTTACCCCGGAGACGGCGAAAATGCCAAGGAGCTTCTAACCGAGCTGCAAAACGGCGTGAGCCGTATACATGCCAACGATCTGCGTTGTTTGGATGAGGTGGTTTTCCCGCTTAGCGCGAAGAAGTAAAAGTGTGGTAGGGGGAATTTTTGTAGTATTCGATCGCTTCTGCCAGCTCTTTTTTACGGAACTCTTTTTTATGGCATGTGCAGGTGCATTCGCACTCTTTCTTAGTTGATGCTTCTTTTTTTTCTTCTATTTTTTCTCTTTTGTTGTGAGCCAGCGTTTCTGCATTGCATACGACGTTAAAAGAGAAAATGCACACTGCGAGTAGGATCATTTTTTTCATAGCGACCAAATCGGCATAATTCTTGTAAAGCTCAAGCAAAAAAACAAAATTAGTGGAATACATCGTGCTTACTCATTTTTCATTATAGTGATACAAAAGGAGAAAGAGATGATTCTCGTATCTGCCAAAGCGACCTCTAAAGAGGTGTCGCCGATAAGTTTGAACTCTTCGGAGGAGAAAAAAACGACCCTCTCTTTTGCCGATCTTTTAAAGGGCGTCAATTATAAAAAAGATGCCAAAGAGGAGCTTTTGCAAAAGCAGGAGGGTAAAAGCGATTCGAAAGCGCAAGGGCTTCTCTCTCTTTTAAAAAACGAGGAAGCAACGGCTTTGGGGCAGTTCGGACTCAATCCAAAAATCACTCAGAACCTTACATCAAGTGAATTAAAAACGCTCGTTTCGGATGCAAAAAAATATTTAGAATCGCAAATCAGACAAACCGAAGGGTATAAACGCTCCCAAATAGAAACTCTGCCAAAAACCCTCAAAGGGCTTGTTGCAAGTGCCAAGGAGCTCGGTATCGATCTCTCTAAAATTACCCTAGAAGAGGTGCGTCTTAGAACACAAAACAGCTCCTTGCAACATGCCAAAGAGGTGCAAGAGAGGGAAAGAGACGGTTTAGACAAAGAGGGAAAAAACGGCGCGCAGGATTTGCGCACAACCTCCTTGTTCAAACTTCAAGAGGCTCAAGCTGCTACAACCCAGCAGATCGTACAGTTAAAACAGTTTAAACCCGAAGAGAAAACGGCGGGCGAAAAAGCGCAAGATTCTCTTCGCGCGCTTCTTCGGGGTGACAAAGAGAGTGTGCAGCAAGCAAGCGTAGCCACGCCGCTCTCCGTTGAAGCGGCAAAGGTGCTAACTGCAAACGAGACGGCACGTCCCGAACGTACGTTGGAGAGTCTCTTAAAAGCCGAAAGTTCTGCGGCATCCCAAAACGGTGAAAACCTCGTAAAAACCGACGGGGCGCTCAAAGCGGAGAGTTTAGAGGTGAAGATCAACGAAGCAAAACAGATGATCAAATACCTCTCAAGCGACATTAAACAAACGATAGACGAGTACAAATCCCCCTTTACGAGGGTCAAGCTTCAGCTTAACCCCCAAAGACTCGGGGAGGTTGACGTAACGGTGGTGCAACGGGGGAACAATCTTCACGTAAACCTCAGTTCCAACAACGCTGCGATCAATACTTTGGCGTTACATGCCAACGAATTGCGTCAACAGCTCCAAAATAGTGGAATAAATAATGCTACATTTAATTTCAATAACCAATCCGAGAACGGCAGCGCCTCAGGGGGCTCTCAGCAGCAACGCCAAGAGCAGCAAGGGCATAAAACCTACCAAGCACTAGCTCAGGAAGAGAATCACGAGGAGATTTTAAGCTCCCTCGAGATCGTTGTTCCAAGATATATCTAAGGAGTAAACCATGGCAATCACATCGACAGGCTTAAATGCCGCAACAAACCCCGAATACGTCGAAGCTACGACGACAAAAGACAAAAGTATTTTAGGCAAAGACGATTTTATGAAACTTTTGCTTGTCGAGCTCCAACATCAAGACCCCACCGAACCGATGGATAGCGAAAAAATCTTGACGCAAACCTCGCAGCTTGCGGCATTAGAGTCTTCGGAGAATACGAAAAAAGCGCTTGAGGAATTAACGGGTGCGATGAAGAATAACCAGTCTTTTGCGAATGTTTCTGCAATCGGTAAAAGAGCGGATTTGGGAAGTGATGCCATATCGCACGATGAGGGTTCTATGACCTCGTTCGAGATGTACTTTCCCGAGGATGTCTATTCGGGAACTATCGAGATTACCGATCTTGAAGGCAATCTCGTTTCGACGATGAATATTCAGGATCAAAAAGATGCCAACGGAAATATTCTAAGCATGAGAGAAGCGGGCGTATACCAATTTGACTGGAACGGCAAAGACGTAGCCGGAAATATGGCTGAGAGCGGTATCTACCGTGTCAATGCAACGTATCTAAGCGAAGACGGACAAAAACATACCAGTAGAGTAGGAGCGTATCCTATCGAGTCGGTACGTTTTGA
>JAQUCZ010000195.1 GCA_028685945.1 Sulfurimonadaceae bacterium
GTAACTTTTGTTCTTGTAAATGACATTTACGTTCTATAATCCGCGTTGATTTTTACGTACTCATATCCTAAATCGCAGCCGTACGCTTCAAATGCGCCATTGCCAAGACCAAGGTCGCATGATATGGTAAATCTCGGCTTTTTCATAATGGCTGCAGCTTTATCTTCCATAGCAGCATCAAAAAGAAGCTCCCCTCTTTTGTAGACACACAAATCTTCAAACGAGATCGTGAGCGTTTTCGGGTCAGCTTCGGCACCGCTGGCACCTACCGTAGAAGCTATGCGCCCCCAGTTTGGATCTTCTCCAAAAAGTGCCGTTTTAACCAAAAGCGAGTTTGAGAGAGCTTTTGCAACTACTTCTGCTTCGTGATTATCTTTTGCTCCTGTAACTTTGTAAGTCACTAACTTCGTCGCACCCTCGCCGTCGCGCACCATCTCGAGTGCCAAAAAGTGCATGATGGCATGTAACGCTTCTTTAAATGCCTCTTTGTGGAATGTTTTGCTTTTTTTGTTTGCAAAAACCATTACCGTGTCGTTTGTGGAAGTATCGCCGTCGACGCTTGCTGCGTTAAACGTCGTCACCGTAACTTCGTCTAGTATCTCTTGCATAATCTCTTTAGAAACATCCGCATCGGTAGTGATAAAGCAGAGCATCGTAGCCATAGCAGGGTTTATCATCCCCGCACCCTTTGCCATAGCGCCGATATGAAACGCGCTTCCGTCTGCTAGCTCTACGCGAAATGCTTTCTCTTTGGAAAAGGTATCGGTGGTCATAATCGCTTTTGCCGCTTCGTGGGGGTTTTTCGCATTCAGATCAAAAAGCTTCATACCGTCGATGATCTTTTGCTTCGGAAGGCGCACGCCGATAACGCCCGTGGAACTCATCACGGGATTGACGATACTCTCTTGGCATGTAGCCAAAACTTCGTCGATATCGCGAACACCCGCATCACCCGTCATGGCGTTGGCATTTTTAGAGTTAATCACCACAAAATTTGTTTGAAAATCCCCTTTTGCTCGAAAGTGAGCGATGGGTGCGGCAAACATTTTATTCGTCGTAAATACCGAAGCCACATCGCAAAGCGTATCGCTGTAGATAAAAGCGATATCTTTTGCACCCTCTTTTTTTAATCCCACATGGATTCCGTCGGCAAAAAAACCATCTGCCGCGCACACACCGCTTGTCAGCTCAATAAGTTTATACATATTTTAATTCCTTAGGTTTTTCTCTTCTTCTTAAAAGCTCGCGCGTCATAGAGATGCCCGTTTGGGTGCCGATCACAAGGAGTTTACACTCGCTTGTGACCAAAACGTCCCCTTTTGGCATCGACATAAATTTTCCGTCTTTTTTGGTGATCCCCACTACCGACGTGTTGGTAATGTCACGCAGGTGGGTTTCACGCAGTTTTTTGAGTACCGCCCAACTGTATTTGGGCACCTCGATCTCCTCCATATTCAGCGGGTTATCACTTTTGTAGAGGAACTCTTCGAGAAGGTTTTCCATATCGGGGCGCGCCGCCATGGCACTCACCCTTTGCGCCGTCAAACGTGTCGGAGAAACGACCGTATCGGCACCGAGTTTTTTGAGCTTTTCGATATCGGAGCTGTTGTCCGCCGAAGAGATCACGTAGTACGGGCGCGGCAGGTAATGTTCCCGCTCAAAAAGGCGTACCGATGCGATAAGCGCGATATTGTCGGAGATGGAATGGGAAAGCGTAATCAACCCTTTTGCCGATGCAAGGTGCGCTTTGAGCATGCTTATCTCGGAGTGCGGTTCCGCTTGGAGATAGTTGGGATATTTATGTTCTATCGCCCATTGATGGATCTCGTCCCTCGGATCGATCACGACAAAAGGGATATGATTTTGGCGCAGCTCTTGCGTCACTTCCAAGGTGTACTCGTTGTGGTAACACACGACGAAATGTTTTTTCAACCTCGCTATCTTGTAAAGCATCCTTCTCTCCTTTAAAATCCTGCTGAGCTCCCCTTTTCTTACAACCTCTACGACAATACCCACCGCGATCGTAAAAACGGTGAACCCAAGAATAATGAGCGTTACCGTAAATATTTGCCCCGCGGCGGAGAATTCCCCCTCTTTTAAGGCACCGAATCCCACCGTCGTAAAGGTGTATCCCGTTTGAAAAATCGCATCCATAATGGTGTAATCTTCGAGGTAAACATACCCAAGGGTACCCAAAAGCATACAAAGCTGGATTAAAATAAGAGGTGTTCTAAAAGGTAAAAGCTGGGCGTAGAGCTCGTCATTGAGCGTAATGTAGGGTTTGGGAGCGGTCTCCCAATGAAGGAATTTGCGAATCCTTGATGCAAGATTCAAGCAATTCCCCTTATGTTAAGAATTTTTCTTAAGCGTACGTAGTTCTCTTGCAGAAATTTTGATTTTCTTAGTACTACCGTCTTCTAGCGTTACACGCACAGTTCTTAAGTTAAGTAAAAAACGACGTCTTGTTCTATTTTTTGCGTGAGAAACGTTGTTCCCACTCATCGGGCCTTTGCCGCTAATAGCACATTTTCTTGCCATATGAGCTTCCTTGTTTAGGTTTAAAGTTGCGAATTATACCAATTTAAAGCAAAACTGCAACTTAAGTTGTTTTATTTTTGCAAAAAACAAAAAATCGTTTTCTTTAGAAAGGGGATTGTACCATTTATAGACTTTTTATATATTTAAAGTTAGAATACATCACTTTTTTACATCCGAAATCAGGGACGGTCTTTGTGATAACAAAACAGCAGATAGAAGCTTATATAGAAAAAATACCTCCAAGCGGCGCAATTTTAAAACAAACGCTTATGTTTTTAAATGCGGGCGAGCTTACCAAAGCTGCAAAGATAGCCGAAGGGGATTTGGCACTCAAAGCGTATCTCAAAAGCATCGTCAACAAACCTATTTACGGATTTCAAACCGAAGTAAGCGACGTGTCCCAGATTTTCGGTATTTTAGGGGTTGCACGCTCCCAGCAAACGGTCTACAACTATATGACAAGCCTTCTTTCTCCTAAAAAGTGGGTTTTATTTCGTCTCAATGCCCAGTCTTTCGCCGAACTTCAAGCGCGCCTCTCCAACCGATGGAAAGATATCCTAGAGCATGTACATATCCAAGACAAAGATATCCAAAGCGCGATCTCCCTTCTGCCTGCAAGCATCATCGTTGCCGAAGC
>JAQUCZ010000196.1 GCA_028685945.1 Sulfurimonadaceae bacterium
AGGCTTCAGCCTGTATAATGCAATCCGTGTTACGCTATTTGTTTAACGTCTGCGCAAAAAGACACATCTGCGCAAAATCTTCCACTACCAAAGATGCGCCGCCGACAAGCACGCCGTCGACGTTTTGCAATGCTAAAACCTCTTGATAGTTTTTCATATTCACGCTGCCCCCGTACAAAAGGGGCGCTTTTGATTTTGCTTTGAGCTTGGCATGTAACGATTCGATATCTTCGAGCGTCGGGGTTTTTCCCGTGCCGATCGCCCATACGGGTTCGTACGCGATAATGAGTTTTTCATAGGTCGTGTCTATCCCCGCATATTGTGCCTCAAGATACGCCATCATCGCCTCTTCGCCTGCTTCGCGAACCTCTAGCGGTTCACCGATACAGTAGAGTATCTCAAAACCTTGCTCTTTAAAAAAGTTGAATTTTGAAACGAGTGTTTCTTGGCTCTCCCCCAAAACATGGCGTCTCTCACTATGCCCGATGAGAATCGTTTTAATAGCAAACTCTTCAAGCTGCTCCAGTCCGATCTCTCCCGTAAAAGCTCCGTTTTGGGTCGGATACGCATTTTGTACACCTAAAGTCACGTGCGCTTGCGATGTAACCAAATTGGAAGTCGCTGGGAACACAAGCACCTTTTGACCTATGGCATGTTGCTTTAAAAACGCCTCTAAAGCATCGACGTACTGCGCCGTTTTTGCGCGCGTGAGGTTCGTTTTTAAATTTGCTGCAATAACCATAATTCTCAGTCCTCTTTAATAATCAGCGGTAAAACACCCGGAAGAATTTTACCCTCTAAAAGCTCCAAAGAAGCCCCGCCGCCCGTGGAGATAAAGGTCATCTCGTTGTCAAGCCCTATGCGTTGCACTAGGTCTGCCGTGTCGCCGCCGCCCACCACCGTAGTCGCATAACTGTCGGCTACGTAGTTGGCTATTTTGGAAGAACCGCGCGCAAAACGCTCCATCTCGTACACGCCCATTGGTCCGTTCCAAAGGATCGTTTGTGCATCGTTGAGCGCTTCACGGTAAAGGCGCACCGTTGCCGGCCCGATGTCAAGCCCCATCCAGCCGCTTGGGATCTCTTGGGCGGTAACGATTTTAATCACCGCATCCTCTTTAAACTGATCCGCCGCGATAACGTCCACAGGGAGGTAGAATTTCACGCCGAGCTTTTTCGCTTCTTCCATAATACGCCCCGCGTCTTCTAAAAGATCGTCCTCGACCAAAGAAGCACCGATGTCGTAACCGAGATATTTTAAGAAAGTAAACGCCATACCTCCGCCGATAAGCATCTTATCGACGCGCGGCAAAAGGTGTACAAGCGCTTCGAGTTTGCCCGAAACCTTGCTTCCGCCGACGATCGCCGTAAACGGGCGCATCGGTTTGTCGATAAGTTTGCCGAAAAATTCGATCTCTTTTTGAAGCAAGAAACCTGCCGCTTTATGCTCGTTGTCGAAAAATTTTGTGATTCCCTCTACCGATGCGTGCGCTCTGTGGCTTACACCAAATGCGTCGTTGACGTAAAAATCCGCCATTGCTGCAAGTTTTTTCGAAAGCGCCTCATCATTTTTCGTCTCGCCCGCTTCAAAACGGATATTTTCCAAAAGAAGCACTTCCCCCGCACTAAGGTTTTGCGCCTTTTGCAACGCATCTTCACCCACAACGTCTTTTGCTAGAACCACCTCTCTTTTAAGAAGCTGATTAAGTCTTTTTGCAATAGGCGCAAGGGTGTATTTGGCATCAAATTCCCCTTTTGGGCGTCCTGCATGGGAAGCCAAAATAACCGCGCAGTTTTGGTCTAAACAGTAGTTTATCGTAGCAAGAGCGGAACGGATACGGCGATCGTCCGAAATATTGCCGAATTCATCCATCGGTACATTAAAATCACATCGAATAAAAACTTTCTTCCCCGCAAGGTTTAAGTTTTTGATATTTAAGAGTTCCATTTATATTCCTATATATAATAGAGTATGATCGGTATTTTTGTTTTTTGGAGAGGGTGTCTAAAAAGTAAAGAATTACTTTTTAGAGATATGGAGCGCCATATCGACGAGTCTTGTAGAGTAACCCCACTCGTTATCGTACCATGCCATGATTTTTACCATGTTGCCGTCGATCACCTGCGTAAGGTCTTCCGCTACGATCGAGCTGTAAGGGCATCCGATGAAGTCTTGGGAAACTCTCATCTCTTTATCCATAAGAATAATGCCGCTATGTGTCGTTTGTGCCGCTTGGTTAAATACCGCAGTCACTTCCTCTTTCGTCGTATTTTTCTTAACAAGTACGTTTAAGTCGACCATAGAAACATCAGGCGTCGGAACGCGTACGCTTTGCCCGTGAAGTTTTCCGACAAGCTGCGGAAGTACCAAACCGATCGCTTTTGCAGCACCCGTGGTCGTCGGGATCATATTGATAGCACCTGCTCTTGCACGTCTTTTGTCTTTTTTATGTTTCACGTCCAAAATATTTTGATCGTTTGTGTAGGAGTGGATCGTCGTCATAAGACCTTTTTCGATCCCGAACGCATCGTCTAACACTTTTGCGATCGGACCTAAACAGTTTGTCGTACACGAAGCGTTAGAGACGATTTTTTGCCCGTCGTATAGATGTTCGTTTACGCCTATAACGAATGTCGGCGTTTCTTTGTCTGCAGCAGGAGCAGAGAAAAGCACTTTATTCACGCCGTTGTCGATATGCACTTGCGCCGATTCTTGCGTTAAGAACACCCCAGTACATTCCAAAACCATCTCCGCACCGAAATCGGCAAATTTAAGGTTTTTCGGATCACGGTCGGAAAACACTTTGACACTTTTGCCTGCAATTTTGATGTGATCTTTGTCGATAATCTCTACATCCGATTTGAACGTTCCGTGAACAGAGTCGTTTTGGAGAAGATATACCATCATTTCCATGCTAGCCATGTCGTTGATAGCCACTAATTCAACATCGTCTCTGGTTGCAACGATACGTGCAACGCATCGACCGATTCTACCAAACCCATTTATCGCTATTTTCAGTGCCATAATATTTCCTCATTTTCAAATAAAATTTGGTCTATTTTATCTTAAATTAGTTATAATTCACTTTAAAATTATGGAAAATGTTGCACTTTTCGGTGGCTCTTTTGACCCGCCCCATATCGGTCA
>JAQUCZ010000197.1 GCA_028685945.1 Sulfurimonadaceae bacterium
GAAAGTAAAAATGAAGCTCTCCCCGATGATCGAGACCATAAAAGGCAAAAGCGTTATCGTCGTAGACGACTCGATCGTACGCGGAACCACCTCCAGACGTATCGTGCGTATGCTTAAAGAAGCGGGAGCAAGCCAAGTGCATATGCGCATCTCCTCCCCGCCGACGACCGACCCGTGCTACTACGGCGTCGATACACCAAACAAAGAGAAACTGATCGCGGCAAATATGTCGATTGACGAGATTTGCGAGTTTATCGAAGCGGACTCTTTGGCGTACCTTGATGAAGCGGCACTTTTACGAAGCGTAAACGCTACCGAAGACAACTACTGCACGGCATGTTTTACCGGTAAGTACATCGTTTAAGGTTGATTTTGGAGCAGATATATACGTTCGGTAGCTACCTTAAAGAGAAATTCCATGCCAAAGTCTACAAGGTAGGTATCAATATATCGGGCTTCACCTGCCCAAACATCGACGGTACGGCGGCATACGGCGGCTGTACCTTCTGCGAAAACGAATCTTTTAGCGCCAGTACGGGTAAAACCAAAGCGCTCAAAGGTTTTTTCCTCAATCTCCAATCCAAAGAAAACCCCTTTTTAGAAAAACAGCTCAAACAGCTTGAGATGCAGTTTTATGCCATTAGCAAGCGTCAAAAAAAAGAGTACGGAGCAGAGAAATTTATCGTCTATTTCCAATCTTTCACAAACACCTACGCCCCGTTTGCAACCCTCAAAGCGCTTTATGAAAAAGCCCTCTCTTTTGAGAACGTCGTTGGACTTAGTATCGGTACCCGCTCCGATAGCATCACCCAAGAGACGCTTGATTACCTCGCCGAGCTGGCAAAAACGAAAGAGATATGGATCGAGTTCGGTATCCAGTCGGTTTTTGACGCGACGCTGCAAAAAATCAACCGCGGTCACGACAGTGCAAATGTCAAAGAGTGGGTATTAAAAGCAAAAGCAAAGGGGCTTAACGTATGCGGGCACCTTATATTCGGACTTCCCGAAGAAACGAAAGAGATGATGCTTCAAACGGCAAAAGAAGCCTACTCATGGGGGATCGATTCGGTGAAGTATCACCCCTTGTACGTAGTGAAAAAAACCGCTTTGGCAAACGAATTTATGCGCCAAGAGTTCACCCCAATCACCGAAGAGGAGTATCTTGATGTTCTCACCCAAGCGCTTTTGCTCAAACCCAAAAACGTCTCGGTGCAAAGAATCACCGCGGGGATCGACGACGGCTCCCTTTTGGCGCCCTCATGGTGTAGAGATAAAAACACCCAAATAAAACATATCAACGCCAAACTCAAAGAGGTCGGGCTTAAATACTGACCCTCTTTAATGTGCCTCGACGTTGAAAAACTGTGAGGTGTTGACAAAATACGCGGGGTAATCAAACATCACTCTAAAATGCTCCGAAGCATTGGGCTGAAGATTTTTGGCTACGACAAACTTTTTGGTTATCGTTTGAGGTTTGTAAAGAATATCTGCTCCCCCGTCGTTTAACCCCAAAAAGTCCAAAAGATTCCTTACCTGAAAAAAGGTTCCCGGTTCTACGTTGCGTATGCCGTGCCCTTTATTGACAAGCTTAATCTCAAACGTCACCTCGCCGATAGGAAATTTCCCTTCATTTCTCACGACCCCCGTATATACGATCTTCTCAAGGCTTAAGATGCGGCTGTTGTCCACTTTGTAGAGTTTAACCACCTTGGTGTATTTATCCACCACGAGCAAAAATACAAACCCAAAAAGTAGCGACGCCAGTGAGATAGAGATTGCCAAAGGCCATGCTATTTTCTTATTGGGCTGCATAAAAGCATAGACCACACCCCCTACCAATACGACGCAAAAAGCAAAAATAACGAAATAGTGCCAAACATTAAAATACCCTATCATCTGCACTCTGCTCCCGTTGTAATTTTATACGAACCCTCATACAAAAATGGTTCTATGATGATTCTAAACGCTCTTTTGCCCCCTATAGCGATCGATTCCTCTACAACGGAAGCGCGATCGAAGGAACGCAACGAATAGATAGCGTTTTTAATCTGATTTTGACTTGTTTTATACACCTCTGCCGTTATTGTACAGCTTTTAAAATCGTATTGGGAGAGGTTGGATAGTTCCCCCTCCACAATAATCGCTTTTGAAAACTGTAGTTTATTCTCTTTGGTGATAACCGTTTGATTTTTATAAAGATGTTTGTGCATCTCTTTATAGCCGAGGGTAGGCGCTAAGAGTATCTGCAAAAATGCAAGGGTGATAAGAGTGACGCTTATCCCCATCCGTTTGCGCGCCAAAAGCGCAATAACGATCAAAAAAATAAAAAGCAAAAAAGAACCGCCGAAGAGCATATAATCGTAAAAGATCATATTCTCGACGATTGCGGTAAGTTTTGCCTGCATCAATCCGCTCTTGCGTTTTTCTCGGCTATACCGCTCATATCGAAACGGCGTGCAAGCTCTTGTTTGATCCGATCGGGTGCTATATTTTTTGCCGCAAGCGCTACGAGCATATGGTAGGTAAGATCCGCCGCTTCGTAGATCATCTCTTTCTCGTTGTCGTCTTTGTAGGCAAAGGTAAACTCCCCCGCTTCTTCGATCACTTTTTTGAGGATAGTATTTTCCCCTTTAGCAAAAAGCTTCGCCGTCCAAGAGGTAGACGGGTCTGCAAATTTACGCTCTTGGATGGTATGGTAAAGGGTGTCTATCACCCCATAAAGCGCCTCGGACGCCACTTCTACCTCCGACGTTACCTCACCGCTCTCTAATTCGGTAAAAAAGCACGATTTTCTTCCCGTATGGCATGCCACACCCTCTTGGGTCACTTTGATAAGAAGCGTGTCGTTGTCGCAGTCGATGAAAAAAGAGTGGATCGTTTGGATATGCCCGCTGCTCTCACCTTTTTTCCAAATGCGTTGCTTGCTTCGAGAAAAGTAATGGGCGATTTTAGTCTCGAGGGAGAGTCGGAGTGCTTGCTTGTCCATATATGCCATCATAAGAACTTCGCCGGAGGTTCCGTCCTGGACGATTACCGGCAAAAGTTCGCACTTTTGCCAGTCTATTTTATTAAGAATCTCTTGCATAACTTAGTTTTGCGTCGAAACTTTTTTCTGCGGGTCTTTCATATCGACCCAAATGTTTG